>DYQJ01000137.1:0-4891 GCA_020719345.1 Draconibacterium orientale
AAAATAAAATAAATAGCGTGTTTAGTCACCATTATTTTACGCTATCAAATATTTTGCAATTATGAAAAAAATAGTTTTTACAATTTTATTATAAAATCAAATAAATAATATTATAAAAATATATCCAAACCCAAGCAATGGACAAGTATTTGTAAAAAGTAATTCCCAAATTCTAAATATTTATATTACAGATATTTCCGGCAAACAACTTTATAATAATGATTATAAATCGGAATTAGAAACCGAAATAGATTTATCAAAATACCCAAGCGGCATCTACTTTATTCATGTTAAAACTGATGAAGATACTTTTTGCGAAAAGATAATGAAAAATTAGAAGTTTTTTACCACAAAGGAATCAGAGGAATGAAAGGGAAAGAAACTTTCATTCCTTTCATTCCTCTGTGGTTAATTTTTTTTTTGCGTAACACTAATCGCTGTTAATAAAATCTTCTATTTCTTGGGTCATCTCCAAATTGTGAAAGACATTCTGAACATCATCATCATCTTCAAAAGCTTCTACTATTTTTAATACCTTTCGTGCGGTATCTAAATCTGCGTTTTTAAAACTATTCGGGATTCTTTGAAGCTCGGCATTTTCTACTGTTATATTTAAGGCATCAAGTCGTTTTTGTACTGCCCCAAAATCTTCTAATGCGGTCGTTATTATAAACTTATCTTCCGTAACTTCTATGTCTTCTGCTCCTGCCTCTATCATTTCAAGTTCAAACTCTTCTTGATTAAGATTTTTATTTACCACCGTAAAAATCCCTTTACGGTAGAAGATGAACTTTAATGACCCGTTAGTACCCAAATTACCGCCGCGCTTGTTAAAAATAGAACGAATGTTGCTGATAGTTCGGTTGTTATTATCCGACAAACACTCTATAAATATCGCTACTCCTCCTTGCGCATAACCCTCAAAGGTAATTTCCTCATAATTAGAATTTTCAGACGTTGCCTTATTTATAGCACGATCTATGTTATCTTTTGGCATATTGGCACCTCTGGCATTCTGCAAAGCAAGCTTCAAACGAGGATTCCCTGACGGGTCACTCCCACTCTCCTTCACTGCTACATTTATTTCTTTTATTATCTTAGAAAAAATCTTTGACCTCTTCGCATCGTTGGCGCCCTTCTTCCGTTTAATAGTTGACCATTTATTGTGACCAGACATAATATAATTTTTTATTTTTTAAATATAATTTCTCAATTTCCCCCAAAAATATAATTTTTTTTTAATAAATTTAAAAAACGTATTTTTTTTAATAAAAATAGTTTACTTTGCACTTTGTTTTATAGTCTGAAATATTAATATTTTGTTATAAATCAGATATTTTTCATTTTAAATTAACAACACATTTAATATTCTACTTACATGGAAGATAAACGGAAATTTTATATAGAAACATACGGTTGCCAAATGAATGTTTCAGACAGCGAGCTCGTTGTTTCAATATTGACATCAGCAGGTTTTCAACATACGCCGGATTATAATCTGGCAGATATTATTTTTATCAACACTTGTTCGGTTCGCGAAACCGCCGAAACACGAGTACGAGGACGACTGACTGTATTCAAAACAATGAAAAAAGTAAAGAAAGGAATAATTGTAGCCGTTCTCGGATGCATGGCAGAGCGTCTGAAAGACAAATTATTAGAAGAAGAACAAGTCGTAGATATGGTAGTAGGTCCCGATGCCTATCGTCAACTTCCGCAGCTCTTAGCAGTAGCCGAGAACGGACAAAAAGCTATCAACGTGCTTCTCTCCAAAGAAGAAACGTATGCAGATATAAGTCCGGTCAAATTAGATGAAAACGGTATCAGCTCTTTTGTCTCTATAATGCGGGGATGTGACAATATGTGTGCATTTTGCATCGTCCCATTCACCAGAGGAAGAGAACGTAGTAGAGCGCCGCAAACTATTATTAACGAGATAACCGAACTTAGTAAAACAGGATATAAAGAAGTTACATTGATAGGACAAAATGTGGACAAATATAATTGGAATGACGGCGAACTCAATTTCGCACAACTTCTTGAAAAAGCAGCACTCATAGATTCCTCCATGCGAATACGATTTGCAACCTCGTATCCGCAAGACATGACCGATGAACTTATTTATACAATGGCAAAGTATCCTAACATTTGCAAGTACATACATTTACCTATACAATCTGGCAGTAATGCTATTTTAGAAAAAATGAAACGCGGATATTCGCGCCAATGGTACATTGATAGAATTAATGCCATCCGTAAAGTAATACCAGATTGTGCCATTTCTACAGATATTGTAGCAGGATTCTGCTCCGAAACAGACCAAGACCACGAAGATACGTTATCTTTGATGGAAGAAGTAAAATTTGACTTCGCATACATGTTCAAATACTCGGTGCGACCCAACACCTATGCCGCACGAAATTATGTAGATGACGTATCTGAAGCCACAAAAACAAAACGATTAGAAGAAATTATTAAGCTACAAAATAAAATCTCCCTCGAAGCAAACAGAAAAGACTTAGGCAAAACCTTCCAAATCTTAATAGAAGGGTATTCTAAACGTTCTACCGACAAACTTTTTGGACGAACCTCGCAAAATAAAGTAGTTGTCTTTCCGGCAGAGAAAAATAAAATCGGAGCGTATGTAGATGTGATTATTACAAGTTGCACACAAGCAACCTTAAATGGTTACTCCGTTATCAAAACATTAAAACAAACATAAATGAATATAACTAAAAAATCTTTTCTCAAAATCTTCTTAATATTAGTTCTCCTCACCACAATTGTTACAACGGCAATTGTCTATTATGGCTATCGCAAAATATATTTACCTAATATAGATTTGCAAGATAAAGATTTTATGTATATTTATATACCGACAGGTGCTGATTATCAAATGGTTTGCGACACATTAGAAAAATATAAAATTTTAAAAGATGAAAAATCTTTTAAATGGGTATCCGAAAAAAAGAAATATCCGAAAAAAGTTAAAGCCGGTAAGTATAAGATATTAAACAACATGTCTAATAACGAGTTAGTCAATATGTTACGCTCAGGAGAACAAGAAGCGGTGACAGTTACATTTAATAACGTACGAACAAAAGAAGAATTGGCGTCTAAATTAGCAATGAATATAGAAATAGATTCTTTGGAAATAATTAATTTATTGAATAATAAAGAATTTGTTGATTCTTTAGGGTTTACTACTACCACAATAATCTCTATGTTTATCCCTAACACCTACGAATATTATTGGAATACCTCAGCCCGACAATTAATCAAGCGACTTAGCGCCGAGTATAATAAATTTTGGACTCCTCAAAGAATAGAAAAAGCAGAAAAAATAGGAATGACAAAATTAGAAGTCTCCGTCCTTGCCTCTATCGTACAAGCCGAGCAATCTCTTCATAAAGAAGAACAACCTATAATAGCGGGCTTATACATTAATCGGTTGCAAAAAAATATTCCACTTCAGTCTGACCCTACATTAGTTTATGCGAGTGGCGATTTTACGATAAAAAGAGTTTTAAACAAACATAAAGAGATAGACTCGCCGTATAACACTTACAAGTACAATGGTTTACTGCCCTCTCCTATTTGTTTGCCGGAGATATCGGCTTTGGAGGCAGTTTTAGATTATCAAAAAAATGATTTTATCTTCATGTGTGCGAAGGAAGATTTTTCCGGATATCATTATTTTGCAACGACCAATTCACAACATGAAGTGTATGCCCGCCGCTATCAAAATGCGCTTAATTTACTCGGAATAAAATAATCCTTATTAAATAATTTATGAATAATAACGTAGAAACAAAAAAACAATCTTCACTTGATGTGATAATTGGCGACTTTATCGGGACTTCCCAAGAAATGTTAAAGGTTTATAAAACAATAGATAAAGTCGCCAAAACAGATGCTAATGTCCTCATTCTCGGCGAAAATGGAACAGGAAAAGAATTAGTAGCACGTGCCTTACACAAGGCATCTATGCGTTCTTCCCAAGTATTTGTTAGTGTAGATTTAGGGTCTATCACCGAGACGCTGTTTGAAAGTGAGATGTTTGGACACATGAAGGGGGCATTCACTGATGCTAAAGCCGACAAAGCAGGAAGATTAGAAGTAGGCAACAAAGGTACCGTTTTTTTAGATGAAATAGGTAATTTATCTTTTCCGATGCAGGCAAAAATGTTGACGGTCTTAGAGAGACGCGAAGTAACGCGAGTTGGCTCTAACACTCCGATTAGCATAGATATACGACTTGTTAGTGCCACTAACATGCCATTGAAACAGATGATATCGGAAGGTAAGTATCGCGAAGATTTATTGTACCGTATCAACACAGTAGAAATAACCATTCCTCCACTACGCGAACGAGGCGATGATATTTTTTTGTTATCAAATTTCTTCTTAAAAAAATATAGCGAAAAGTACAACAAGAAGGTAAATCTAATCAACGAAGGCGCCATGCAAATAATGAAAAATTATAATTGGCCCGGCAACGTAAGAGAATTGCAACACGCTATAGAACGTGCCGTCATTTTATCTGAAAATAAAATTTTGACCGAGCAAGATTTTCAACTGATTAATCACCCCAATAATTGCGAATATTTAGAAATAACGGACTATAATTTAGAAGAAGTGGAAAAGGTTATTATCAAAAAAGTGCTAATAAAAAATTCGGGACACATCACCGATTCCGCTAAAGAGCTCGGTATATCAAGGACTTCGCTTTATAGAAAAATGGATAAATATGGACTTTAAAAAAAAATCATTTTTTTATAAAAAAAAATCAAAAAAAATTTGCAAATAAAAAAACAATGTTTACCTTTGCAATGCTTTTAACGAAGGGCGAATTTGAAAATAAGAGAATGGGAGTTTAGCTCAGTTGGTT
>DYQJ01000137.1:4991-10166 GCA_020719345.1 Draconibacterium orientale
CAGAGCACCTGCCTTACAAGCAGGGGGTCACTAGTTCGAACCTAGTAACTCCCACTTTTTTGTGAGTTTTGATTGTTTTTATAAGATTATTTTGGGAGTTTAGCTCAGTTGGTTCAGAGCACCTGCCTTACAAGCAGGGGGTCACTAGTTCGAACCTAGTAACTCCCACCACGAAAAAAGCCATATATGAAAATGTATGGCTTTTTTATTATATTATTTACAAAGATATACACAATGAAAAATACCGAAGTAGAAAGAAAGTATGCACTTTTTTGTAATTTAGTAATTAATAAGAAATTAGTAGATGCATTTCATATATTTGATACTCTAATTGCCGAGATAAAAAATGAGGAAAATAAAATAGAATACAACAAACTAAAAGAAACTTATTTTCTAATGTTAAACTATTCTATCAACAACACCAATGACCCACATAGAGAGAAAATATATAATACGCTTGTCAAACAATTACTTAACTTAGCCGATATAATTAAAGAGAACATTTATGCTTTAGATGGCACGATGCAAACCTACACTTACAAACGTAGAATAAATAAGTATGCTATAAATAGTTCCGAAAAAATAAACGAGCTATTAGAGATACAAAAAAATGGTGAACTCAAAAGCGTAGAAAAAGAATTTGGTGAGTTGTTTAATGTAGTCTGGTTTACAGACAAGTATAGTAAACAAACATCAGAGAAAATGTTGGAGCTGTTTTTATCGCCGGACACTCGTTGGTATCATAAATGTTTGATAGTAAGTAGTATAACTCTAAGTTTGATAAGATGTTTTGACATAGAAAAAATAAATTTGTTATTTGCAATAATACAACAGTCCGAACCGCAGATTTACGAGCGTGCCCTTGTTGGATTGTTGATTTCTCTTAATTTACATGATGAACGTTTGAAATATTATCCGGAAATAACGAAAACATTAAAGGCAATATCTTTTATTCCCGATTTTAATAAGAATGTAGAAAATATTTTGATGCAATTTATCAAGGCAAAGGAGACCGAGCAAATAGCTAATCGTCTGAAGAATGAAATTCTGCCGGAAATGGCTAAGTATACCCCCAGAATAAACGAAAAACTTGACTTGGACAAAATAATCTCTGACAGCATGATAGAAGACAAGAATCCAGACTGGGAAGAGATATTTGATGATGCGCCGGAAATCTTAGACAAAATGCAGGAATTATCTATGTTACAATTAGATGGCTCCGATGTCTTGATGGGAACTTTTGATGGACTCAAATTCTATCCTTTTTTTCACAACATAGCAAATTGGTTTTATCCTTATACTGCAAATAAAATGGAAATAATGGAGATGGTAAATAAATCTACAGACAAAGAGATTGATTTATCGGCTGCGCAAGGTTTAGAGTCGACTCACTATATCTGCAACTCGGACAAATACTCCTTCCTTTTTAACTTAGTAAATGTACCTATAGACCAGCGAAAAATGATGGTCGCTTTTTTTAAGATGGAGACCGAAGAAGTAAATGTAATAAAAAAAGATGAGGAGCTAATTAATCCTAATGCGAAGAGCAAATTTATTATTATCCAGTATATTCAGGATTTGTATCGCTTTTTTAAATTAAATAATTTAAAGCACGAGTTTAAAGATATATTTAACTTAAAATTAGATATTTATAATAAATCTTTTTTCAATTTGATAGTTTATGAAATAGAGACCATAAAAAGCTTAACCGATTTATATTTTAAGAAGAATTTTTACGAGTCAGCAAAGGAAGTATATGAGCTTTTGCTTAAACGTGGCGAGGTGCGACAAGAGATATATGAAAAAATAGCATATTCATGTCAGCGAATGCAATTATACAACGAGGCAGTAGCCAATTATCATAAAGCCGAGTTCTTTGATGCTAATACTCTATGGATAACCAAAAAAATTGCATTTTGTCATATAAAACTCAACAATTACGAGAAAGCATTGGAATATTATAAGAAAGCCGAGACCGAAGAGCCGGAGAATTTGCTCACTCTGACCAACATAGGACACTGCTACTTAAACCTTAACGACTATGAAAATGCTTTGAAAAACTATTTTAAAGTTGAATATTATTCGCCTTCTAATATAAAAGTTCTCAGACCTATAGCGTGGTGTTCGTTTATCTTAAATAAATTTGAGGCATCAAAGAAATATTATTTGAAGCTAATAGCCAAAGAAGTAAATAGTTACGACTATATGAATCTGGGACATATCGCTTGGTGTCAGGGCGACAAAATAGAAGCTGTAGAATATTATAAAAAAGCGATAGAAAAAAGCAAAGATATTGAAAGCTTCGTAAAAGATTTTAATGAAGATACAAAACATTTAATTAACAAAGGAATAGAAGAATTTGAAGTACAATTAACACTCGATTTTTTAAAGATGTATAAATCGGAACATAAAAAATAGATTTTAAAAGATGAGTGAGCGCGAAGTAAAAATATTAATAGTAGATGATTTTCAGTATAATATACAAATAGTACGAAATGTTTTGGAACAAGAGGGCTACAAAATAGACGCTTGTACTAATTCGGTTGCCGCTATAAATAAAGTCTTTAATGGGAAATATGATTTGATTTTGCTTGATATTTTAATGCCCGAGATGGATGGTTTTGAAATATGCACAATAATTAAATCTAATCAAGATACAAAGAACATTCCTATAATTTTTTTAACCGCCATAGATGAAGACAATAATATAAACAAAGGATTTAAAGTCGGAGCTGTAGATTATATTATCAAACCGTTTAGAAGTCAGGAGCTTGTCTCACGCGTGAAGGCACATCTGACAATTAAATTTCAGCAGGAAGAGTTGATGATGCAAAACGCAACAAAGGATAAGTTTTTTTCTATTATAGCGCATGATTTAAAAAATCCATTTAATCAAATAATAGGTTTTTCTGATTTACTTCTAAGGAAAATTCAAAACGATGAGAAAGAAAAAAGTATTAGATTTGCACAAGAAATATTAACGGCTTCAAAAAATACGTACATATTATTAGAGAATTTATTGGAATGGTCTTTAACACAGACAAATAGGATAGTTTTTCTCCCGAGTTAATATTTTTGCATGAGTTATTGGAAGATATATTGTTAGTTGCTGTAAATACTGCTCACAACAAAAATATAATCCTAATTAACAATATTCGTGAGGAGTCCAGTGTTTATGCAGATTCAAATATGGTAAGGACTATTTTGCGCAATCTTGTGAGTAATGCGATAAAATATAGTTATGAAAATTCGGAAGTAGTAATTTACGATTCTGATTATCAAGAGAATACCTTAAAAATAACGGTCTCCGACTCAGGAATGGGCATTAAAGCAGAAGAGTTGTCCAAGTTATTTAATCTTACCGCCAAAAGCACTACGCTCGGTACTTTTCGGGAGAAAGGTACCTGCTTAGGACTTGCATTATGTAAAGAATTTGTAGAAAAAACGGAGGTATTGTATGGGCAGAATCTGAATATCAAAAAGGGAGTCTGTTTCACTTTACACTTCCCAAAAGTTAAAAAGGTAAATCTTTTCGTTTGTTCTTAAAAAAGTCTTCATTACTTTTTTTGTAATCTTTATTTTGATTAGTCTTTTCCTGCTTATTTTCGTGTTTATCTGCAATTATATTATTCTTCTTGTTTGGGTCTATTTTGTTTTTATTTATACTTCGGCTATAAACAACAATAAAAGATGCTATTATTAAAATGATATTAATAAAATTTCCAAAGATGAGTTCAAGGAATGAAACAAAAAATTCATAGCTAAAATCGTAATTGTAAATTTCTACCCATCTAAACATTCTGATAATAATGAACATATCTATTGCAACAAAATTTATCATTACGGCATAATTTCTATAGGTATAAAATTTTTCAAACGTATTTTTTCTAAAAACAAAAGCAATATAAATAGCATTCAACAATAAAAGGATAAAAGAAAGTAAAACGTCATTAAACAAAGTCAAAAGTATAGTAATGACACTTGAAATTAAAGCTAATTTAACAGCTTTATTAGATGTAATACTATCTTCTTGTTTTTTAGGAATTGTTCGTGCCTGATCTTGTGGATTATAAATTATTTGCGTGACTTTCTCTTTTTTTTCTGGGATTATTTTTTCGGGTTCTTCTGTTGTAACATTTATTTTTTCAGGATTCGGTTTGTTAATTTCGGTGACAATAACTTTCTTTTTGTTAGTTTCTGTTTTAGAAGATTTTTTTTCTATCTGCGTAGTTTTTTCGGACTTGTTAATAATGTCTTTGTAAGAGTATAATGTATATCCGGATTCAACATTTTTCACTTTATTGCAAGTAAGCGTGGCGCCGGCATTTCTAAGTTTGGAGAGAATAGTCATTATGTCTGTTTCATTTCGTTCCACAAAAATAGAAAAAGATTTTTTGTCTATCATTACTTTACATTCGGCAAGTCCCTCGCTTGTGATTTCACGAATGGCTTTTAGCACATATATCTTTTTTTCTCCTGTATCTGTTATATTTATTTTATAAATGTTGTCAGAGCTATTAGATTTATTATCAGTTATTTGAGACGAATAATTATTGAGAAGTTTTTTTATTTCATAGCTGAAGCCATAATAATTTGCTTGTTCTGCAAAAATTTTTGCTTGCTTGGAGGAGACTTTGAAAAAATATTTCTCCGGCAATTTTTGAATAGCAGTATTACATTCAGCAATAGAACATTGCAATGTTTCGCGAAAAAATTTGATAGTGGCAATTCTATCTTTTACAGATGTTAAAGTTATTTCAAAATTAGGTTCGTCAATTATCTGATTACTAATTAATGAAGAATAAATGTCGGTTTGTTTGTTATTTTCTTCTTCTATAAGTTCTATTTTTGCGCCGTATTGCTCAAACAATCTTTGAATTTCTTGTAACTTATGTATGTCAGATATTTCTATTGTTCCTATTCCGTTGTCAATCATTGTTTTGCATTCAAATAGGGGTAATTTAGTAAGCTCTCGAATCAATTTAATTAATTCTAATTTTGCAGAGCCGTCAGCCGAGAATTTTATTTTCATATATAGATAAATTATTTTTTTAATTTGTTGTTACATTTTTTCAAATTCAAAGATAGAAATATTTTTTATATCTTCGTCAAATTCTATGCCTATTAAAAAAATATCTTTTTTCTGGGTCAGATATTTTTCATAATATTTTTTGT
>DYQJ01000138.1 GCA_020719345.1 Draconibacterium orientale
CCTGCTTGTTTTATGTAGATATTTTATTTAGCAACGTAGTTGCGTAATCTTTGTAACGATGTGTCAAACAACTATGTAGTGTGGAGGTTACCTATTTTCTACAAAGATTACGCAACTACGTTGCTAAATAGTTACATATTTTTTTGTAATTATTCAATAAAAATATTATTTTTGTCACAAAATAAGTAATCACATTAATGTATTATGAAACAAGCTTTATTTTGGACATGTATTTTATCAGTATGGTTTTCAATCTCTGTTTTTAGTCAAAATATAGACAGCTTATTACAATTAACTAATAATCAAGATGACAGCATCGTATATGAAGCATATATATCGCTTGCTTACCATGAAAAAGACAGTGCCAAAATTTTTGCTTACGCCGATAGCAGTATCATAATAGCCAAAAAAATGAATAATGAGCTTTTAATAGGTCGCGGATATTTGAAACGAGGCATCAACAATTACAATACTAACTCCTTTCGGCTTGCGGTCACTGATTTTTTGGAAGCGCTGAACTATTTTAATAAAACTGACAACAAAACATATATAGCAGATACTTACTATTGGCTCGCCATCGCATTAAAATATTGGGGCTACTATCCGAAGGCAATCAAATACGCACATACAGGTTACGACTATTGCGAAAGAAATAATTTAACCGATGACTATTTAAAGTTCTGGTTAGTAAGTGCTTATATCAATCTGGCATGGAACAATTATGCCGAAGCCGAGATATATTGTGACAAAATAATAGCAAATACCGACAAAAAAATGCCAGATGAATATTTTGCCTACGCTATACTTGGAAAAGGAGATATATATCTTATTAATAACAAATTAGACTCGGCAAATATCTATTTCACAGAAGCCGAAAAATTGTTTACTAAAATAAACTCAAACTATGGCGCCTCGCTTTGCTACCGCGACTTAGGACGAATGTATCTGATAATGAACAACTTTCCAAAAGCGTTAGAATATTACAACAAAGCGTTAGATTATTTTTATGCTACCAACTATAAACGAGGTATTTCCGAACTCCTTATTTTGCAGGGCGACTATTATTTTCAAATTAAAAACTACGACAAAGCAATAGAACTCTTTTTTGCCAGACAAAAACTCGCCATTTCTATGGAACTTCCGGAGGACATCTATAAAAATTATTTGCACATTTCATCGGCTTACGAAAAAAAAGGAGATATTAAAGAAGCACTTTTCTATTACAAAAAATATTCACAGACAAAAGACTCCATTTTTAATATTGAAAAATTTGAGCAATTTTCCGAACTGCAAACAAAATTTGACACCGAGAAAAAGGAAAAATTGCTTGCTATCCAGAAGACCGAAATAGAAAAACAAAATGCACGACAAGGTCTGTTATATGTACTTTTAACAACCGGAAGTATTATTCTTTTTGTGGGAATTTATTTTTATATTCAAAAACGAAAAGATAATACTAAAATATCTATCCAGAACTCGGAAATTTCTAAGCAAAACTTAGTGCTGGAACAACAAAACAAAGAAATTGAACTCTCACATGCACAAATAACTGCAAGCATAACTTATGCAAGCCGAATCCAGAAAGCAATTTTACCAAAACCAAATATCTTAGAAAATATTTTTAATGATTTCTTTATCTTATATCAACCTCGCGACATCGTTAGCGGCGACTTCTATTTTTTTAGACTGATAAACAATAGATTATACTTAGCCGCCGCCGACTGCACCGGACACGGAGTCCCTGGTGCATTTATGAGCATGCTCGGAATGGCTATCCTTAATGAAATAATTAAAAACAATGAAACATACAAAGCCGACGAAATCCTCGACCTTATGAGAACTCAAATAAAAATAGCACTTCAACAATCCGGACAAAAAGGCGAACAACAGGATGGCATGGATATTACTTTTTGTATAATAGACACGCTTTCGCTAAATCTTAATTTTGCAGGCGCCAATCTGCCTCTGTATCTTTTTAAAACACAGAACAACAATCAGATAACTGTTCTTGAACCCGACAGACAACCTGTAGGAATTTATCACAAAGAACGCACTTTTTCGCACAAAGAAATTAGTTTACAAAAAAACGAAATCTTTTATATCGCATCTGATGGCTACCACTCCCAATTTGGAGGCGAAAATAAATTACCTATGAAGACTAAATTCTTTAAAGATATATTATTGAATATAAATACTTTGACACTGAACGACCAAAAAAATATATTATTACAAAAACTTGACCTATGGAAAGCAGACAACGAACAAACAGATGACATTTTAATCATCGGAATACGTATTTAATAGAAAAATATTATGTTGCAACTTGAAAATAACGGAACTATTTTTAAATTTATTGTGGAAGCATCACCTAATGCCTTGATAATGACCGATGTAAACGGTAAAATCATTTTTATTAATAAATTTGCGGAAAAACTGTTTTTATACACCAAAGACGAAATTACTGACAAACCGATAGAAATTCTCATTCCAAAACGACTTACAATTAAACATCTGGAATATGTAAATTCGTTCTTGAAAAATCCGCAAACGCGCTCAATGGGAGCCGGAAGAGATTTATTTGCCATTCGCAAAGACGGAACAGAATTTCCCGCCGAAGTAGGTTTAAATCCTATACAAATAGCCGACAAACAATATGTTTTGGCAGTAGTAGTGGACATATCGGAGCGCAAAAAAGCTGAAAAAGCTCTTATAGAAAGCGAGTCCAGACTGGATATATTCTTTAAACAATCCATCGAAGGTTTTTTTATGATGATGTTAGACGAACCCGTAAAATGGAACGACTCGGTAGACAAAGAAAAAATATTAGATTACGTCTTTGAAAATCAGAGAATAACACGAATCAATGATGCCATGCTGGAGCAATACGGCGCAAAATCAGAAGATTTTATTGGACTAACACCAAAAGATTTTTTCGCACACGACATGCAGCATGGACGCGAAGTGTGGCGAAAATTCTTTGACGCAGGACGACTGCACATAGACACACAAGAACAAAAATTTGACGGAACGCCAATGATTATCCTCGGCGACTATATTTGCATGTACGATGCCGATGGTAAAATATCCGGACATTTCGGTATCCAACGCGAAATTACAAAAGAACGAAACGCCGAAATAGTTATTAAAGAAAGCGAAAACAAATTAAAATCTACTTTTGATATACTCGACGTAGGAATTACTATCACCGATGCCGCCGGAAATATTATAGATTGCAACAAATCTTCCGAAAAAATTCTCGGTATAACCAAAGAACAGCACATCAGCCGTAATTATGCAGGAAGCGAATGGCTTATTATTAGACCCGATGGAAGTAAGATGCCAACTGAAGAATTTGCAAGTGTCATCGCATTAAAAGAAAAACGTGCGGTAAGAAATGTAGAAATGGGAATCGTTAAACAGAAGAACAAAATAACATGGATATCAGTAAATGCAGCACCACTTAATATTATAAACTACGGAGTAGTAATTACTTATATAGACATAACCGAACAAAAAGAAGCCGAGAAACAACTCATCAACGCAAATATAGAACTCGCAAAAAAGAACCGAGATATTAATCAAAGTATAGATTATGCTAAGAAAATACAATTTTCTATACTCCCGGATATTAACGAGATAAAAAAATTTCTGCCTGATTTTTACGTCTTCTTTGTCCCGCAAAATGTCATCGGCGGTGACCTCTACTGGGCATATCAAAAAGACGACGACTATTATATAGCCGCCATCGACTGCACCGGACACAGCGTCCCCGGCGCCATGATGTCAATGATGGTAAACTCTCTCCTTAATGATATAATGTTGAAAAACACTGATATAACAACCGGAAATATTTTGTCGCAATTACACAAAAAACTCTATAATTATTTGCAACAAGAAAAAGGATGTGAATATTCGCAAGACGGCTGTGATATTGCTATCTGTAAAATAAATTTCAAAAATAAACGGTTAGAATTTTCCGGCGCAAGACAAAATTTATATATTTGCACCGATAACGAAGTTCAAATTATTAAAGCAACACCTAAATCAATAGGCGGATTATCAATGACCAGAACACATGATGCAGAGCGAAATTTCAAAACAGAAATTATAATGCTTGTTAATAATCAAACTTTTGTGATGACAACAGACGGAATCCTTGACCAGCTTAACACAGAAGACGACATCTTTGGAACTAACCGTTTTATTGAAATGATACAAAAGATAGACAGCAATTTTTACATGGTCAACGACTTAGTTACAAACACTATCAATACCTGGAAAAATAATATCGTGCAACAAGATGATATGTTGTTGATAACATTTAAAATTTAATTTTTTAAAATTATAATTATGTATGATATATTCAAAGAATTAGAACAAGAAAAAATATCTTTAGCATACTTCGGAGTATTTAATGATAAAATAACGAATTTGTTAATCAGTTTAAGTGAAGATTATTTGCAGAGACAAGATAAACTAAAAAAACTGTCAAAAAAAACTTCATTCCTAATTGCCGAGAGCTTTCAAAATATCGTCAGGCATGGAGTGGTAAATAAAGAAGACATATTAGAAAAAAATCTAAGTAAAGATTTCTTTCAACTGTCGGTTCAAGGAGACCGAATTAGCATTTCCTCGGCAAATGTCATCACCAATAAAGAAGCACAAGAGTTTAGTAATTACATAGATAACATCAACGAATTAGATGCCGAAGGACTCAAAAATTTGCAATTACAGACTCTTAGTAGAGCCAATCTCTCCGAAAAAGGAGGAGCAGGACTCGGTATCATCGAGATGGTGCGAAAATCGGGATTCCCTTTGAAAAAACATTTTATACAACTATCCGAAGACTTCTCTCTGGTAATTCTAAGCATGGAAATAGCAAACAGCGATAAAGAAAAACAACATAAAATCTCAATACAAAATATAGAGACCATTTATAAGCGAATGTCCGAAAAAAATATTATCATGTTTTATAAAGGCGACTTTTCTAATACTTCTAACACTAATATTATTGAAATACTTAACAATAATTTTATGAAAGATGGAGATATTAATCCGAGCAATTTAAAAAATATTGTAGCCATAATAGAGGTCATGCAAAATGTCTCCAAACATGGAAAAGAAATTAATGGATTTCGTGAAGGAATATTTGCTCTGACCTTAGAAGACGAAGAACTATATGTAGAATGTAGTAATTTTATCAAACAAGAAAATTTTGAGGAACTTGAAAAAAATCTTATACATATTAAAACTCTTAATAACAATCAATTAGAACTCTTTTATAAAGATAAAATGGCTAACTCATACCTATCGGAAGACCAAAACGGTGGACTCGGACTATTAGAAATAGCGCGTTTTACGAAGAACACTTTTAACTACAGCTTCACTAAAACAACTGATGATGAAATATTTTATTCTATAAAATTTAAAACTATATAATAATGGAGAAATTAATTATTGAGGCAACCAATCAAACTCCGGAAGTCATCTTTGACGGCGAAAACGGAGCTTTTTTTATAGCAGGAAAATCATATCCTGAAAACGTGAACGAATTTTATAAAGATATTTATGATTATATTGAACTCTACAAACAAAAACCATGTCATAAAACTACCATAGACTTTAAATGGTTGTACTACAACACTGCCACGACAAAAAATATAATTAAAATTATCCTCCTCTTAAAAGACTGCAGTCCCGAATTTGAAATTAACTGGATATGTAAAAAACATTTTGACCTGATTATTGAAAAAGGAGAAGAAATAAAGGAAGTACTAAATGTAAACTTAAATATAATACAAAACTGATATGGAAATCTACCGAAGTTATTATACTACACGAGATTGGGATGCCGAAAACAGCATCCTACATTCTACATGGTTAGACACAACTATAGACATGTCGGATACCGAGTTTAAAAAAGAGATGATAAATCTTGCGAACTTGATAATTGAATATCAAGTAAAGTTTTTACTCAGCGATACTCGTCAATTGCAATTTCCTATTGTCCCGGAACTGCAAGAATGGGTAGTAGAGACTATCAGACCTAAGTTTATGTATGCGAAACTGAAAAAACAAGCAATCATAGTTCCGTTAGGTATATTTGCACAAGTGGCTATGCATCAGACAATAGAAGAAGTGGAGCAGAAAATTCACGAACATCAAACAAAGTTTTTTGATACCATAGAATCGGCTAAGCAGTGGTTAATCAGAACTTAATTTTTATTTAACCATTCCTAATCTTTCTTTAAAAATTTCTCGTACCACTTATTAAACATTATTATATTCCAAAATATAGCAGAATAATCGGATTGTTTAGTCTGGTGTAAGTTCCACATCTTTAATAAGTTGTCTTTGTCATAGTATTTAAAATCGGAAAAGTCAAAAATTATTTCCTTAGCATAATCTTTTAGCTGCTGACAAAAATAATGCTTTAACGGAACAGCAAATCCCATCTTGGGACGATAAACAATACTGCTTGGAAGCTTGTTTTTAAAAAGATGTTTTAAAATATATTTACCCGCGCCAAGATTAATCTTATATCTGGTAGGTAATAGGTTGGCTAATTCTACCAGACGATAATCTATGAACGGAACTCGTCCCTCTATGCTGTGTGCCATCGTCGCGCGGTCTTCTTTAACTAATAAGTCATCGGTTAAATAACTATTCTGGTCAAAACTTAAAACCCCGCTAATATCTGTCCGACTGGCAAAAAAATTATGAACATAATTTATGTCCTCCGTAGAAGCTAACATAGTTTCTTCGCCTCTGAACATATCACTTAATAATTTAATATACAAAGTATAAAGATTATTAGAATTTAGCAAATCTTTCAACTTTTTGGCTTTATCTACATTTTCGTAACGATAAATAGAGCAGATAAAATTCTTCACCGCAGTTGGAAGAAGAAATAATTTCTGTAATAATATATATTCTTTATATCTTCGGTACCCGCCAAATATTTCGTCACTTCCTGTCCCTGACAAAACGACGGAGACATGCTGTGACGCTACTTTGGAACATAAAAAAGTTGCTATCATGGAGCTGTCACCAAACGGCTCGTCATAATAAGTTGGTAATATATCTATTAGATTTTTGACATCGTTATAATTGAAATCTATCTCATGATGCTCGGTACCAAATTGGTTTGCTATTATTTTTGCCCACTGCGACTCGTTATATTGCGTATGGTCAAATTTTATAGAAAAGGTTTTCAGACGTGACACTTGTTGGCTCATGAAATAAACTATCACCGAGCTGTCTAATCCTCCGGAGAGAAAAGCTCCCACACTCACGTCAGCGAGCATACGTTTTTTTACGGAATCTTCTATTAACGAGTAAACTTGCGTCTCTGCTTCACTAAATTTCATCGGAGACGGACAAACATTTATCTTCCAGTATTTATAATACTTAGAAATTTGTAGCTTAGCTAAATCGTAAATCAAATTTGTCGCAGCTTCTATTTTGTTTATATTTTTTAACATAGAGCTTTGCGAGGGCGTATAATTTAAAATAAAAAAATGTGCAAGACTATTATTCGAAATTTGCAAATCTATATTACACTTAAAAAAGGGCTTCATCTCGGAGGCAAAAATAAAGTTCGTCTTATCGCAAAAGTAGTACAAAGGTTTTATTCCCAGACGGTCGCGGGAGAGAAATAAAATATTTTTCGGCTTGTCGTAAATAGCAAAAGCCCACATTCCGTTAAAATGTTCAACACACTGCTCGCCCCAATGTATATAAGCGGCTAACAACAATTCGGTATCGCTGTTGGTTCTAAAAACATAATTATATTTTAAAAGCTCGGTCTTTAACTCCATAAAATTATAAATCTCGCCGTTATAAGTAATTACATAATCAGACCGACTCATATCTTCCGAAAAAAACTTTGCGGAAGATGCGCCCATAGATGGACTGTAATACATCGGCTGATGTCCTGCATTACTTATATCTATGATAGATAACCGCAAATGTCCAAAACTGATATTATCTTCTATAAAATTTCCCGAATCATTGGGTCCTCGGTGAATTAAAGTTTCACAAAGTATAGAAATTAAATTTTTATGCTCGCCTACTATGCCTACTATTCCACACATAAATACAATGTTTAATACAAACTACTTTTAAAATTTATGAAAGATGCCTATTTTTAATAACTTTTTATCTTTTTAAAAATTCGTATTCATAAACTTTTGTTTCAATTTTTTGTGCTAAAATATCTAATTTATCTCGCAAATCGGCAATAAGTTTAGTATAAATTTCGTCAGAGCTTTTGCTATTCATTCTGCCGCTTACGGTTCGTTGTTGAAAATATTCTTTAATATCATAAAGAGAAGCATTTACGTTGTATTTTTCAACTTTTGGGTTTTCAACTTTGCCAAAGTTTGAAACTTTGGCAAAGTTGAAAACAAAATTATCAGCAAAGTTATTATGATAATATTTCCATAGTTCGCGTCCTGCATCAAAAACTGCTTTTGCTTCGGTAGAAAATTCTAATTCTGTAGTTCTTACTTTTTCTTGTTCCAATAAATTTCCATTTCCTGTGGGTTTCAATTTTCCTTTAATAAATTTGGTCATAAAGTCGCTTTCAAATTTTTCGCGGCTGTTTACTTCGTATTCAGTGAACGGAATCCAATGGTTTGTGCCATGTTTAGAAGAAATTTTATTTTGACCATGAAAAAGTGCAAAAGTCAAACAGTCGTTTTGAAATTCTGTGTCTTTTTCCCATTTCTTTTTTGGAGATAAAAATTGGTCTCTATTGTTAAGCCAAGTTGCTTTAATACAATTACGTACAGTAAAATAGACTGCACCTATAATAATATTATTAGATGTATAATTCCAAAAATTAAAATGTTCTATACCTTTTTTTATTGATATATATAATTGAGAATTATGTTGAAAATCTGGAGATGGAGTTCCCATAAATCCAATACCTGTAATATCTTTAATATCAAATTGTTTTATCCATTTATTAATACTTTGTGGAAGATTTCCATTAAATATTTTTTCACCCGATATTTTATTATTATTAATATAAATATCACATTTTATTTTTTTAATATTATTTTTATTTGCAGAATTCCAGATAGTAAAGCCAATTGGAAATTGACCATTAACATTGTCAAATGTATTTGCTGGTATTATGAAGCCACCTAAATATTTTGCTAAAAAAAACTCTTTAAACTTTGAAAAATTTGTTCCTTGTACAAATTTTAATGTAGAAAATAATCCTAAAATAATATCGGGAATTTTTTCATAAATTTGACACATAAAAAGAGCAAAAATTTCATTGGAAGCATTACCTATTTTTGTATTAAAATATTCATTTATTTTATAATTTTTTGCAACTCCCGATTTATTTTCACCTGTTTTAGTTACTGTTCTTGCGGTAGTTGCCTCCGCATACGGCGGATTAATATACATCACAAGTTTTTTGCGTTTCTCAGGATTATTAACTATTTCAAAAAGCGATTTTGGGAGTTTATCAAAAGAATCATTCAAAAAATCAAATTGAAAAACGTGGTCTTCAAGTAAGTTTGCGCCGTTTTTTATGCGGTCTTTCATGACGTCAACGTCTTGGCGGTCAAGAGTGGAAGCCCATAAGTTATATTTATTTGTAAGTCCGTTGAGTAGGTTTCCCGTACCTGCGGCGCAATCCCAGATATAATATTCGTCCTGCCAATCTTCACCAAGCACATCTGCCAGATATTTTTGTGAGAGTTCTACCCAAATTTGCGGCGTGAAAAAACTACCTTTTCGTTCACGAATATCTTGCGGCACAAGTAAATCGCGGCGTGCTACAATATAATCCCAATATTGTTCAAGTGGAGGTCGTTCATATTTGTTCCAAAATTGTGTGTGTGCTTTTTGATTATCTATAAAAGATGTTTTTCTGGAACTAAACATTCCCCAGTCATCTAATTTTCTGTCAAGTTCGTAAAAATCTTTTTTTAATAATACAAATAATTTTTCTTTTATACTTACATTTTCATACGAAAGTAAATCTGCAAGGTAAAAATCACCTTCTATCAAACCATTTTTTTTAACAATTTCCCAATTAACAGCAATTGTTGGTTTTACGGTTTGTAGCCATTTGTTATAAATAACAATAAAATTATTTTTATCAATTCGTGTTT
>DYQJ01000139.1 GCA_020719345.1 Draconibacterium orientale
TAATAGAGATTATGAAAAACATATAGTCACCATTTTTTTACGTTATCAAAAAATTGGTAAGTTTAAATAAAACTTACCAATTATTTTGAACAAGTGCTTTTATATTTTAGTTATATCTTAATAGCTTGATTTCTTGTTGTAACCGCCACTATTTCCGCCTCTGTTATATCCACCCTTATTGTAACCACCACCGCCGCCGCCGCCGCTATTACCTTTGTTGTAACCGCCGCTTGAACGACCACCGTCAGAACGTTTTTTATCTTTACGTTCTTCTGATTTGTTTACAACTATAGTTCTACCATCTACTTCGGCACCGTTTAGCTCTTCTATCGCTTTCTTTGCGCTTTCTTCGTCAGGCATCTCAATAAAACCAAATCCTTTACTTCTTCCGGAGAACTTATCAGTGATTATTTTTACTGACGAAACTTCACCATACTCTTCAAAAAAGCCCCTTAATTCGCTTTCCTCCAAACTGAAGGGAAGACTTCCTACAAAAATGTTCATGTGTACTTGTTTATTTATTTAAAATATGACGTAAATGTATAAACTTATTTTTTATTATCATAATTATTTGGTATTTTTTTTTCACTTTTTTTTCACTTTTTTTTTTCATTCTAATAATCAACAACATATAAATATACATTTTTGCTTTTTATTTTTTTTTGAATAATTAATTATTTTTTTATTGTAATAAAAAAAAAATAGTTATTTTTGCAAATGTAATATAAATTAAATTAAAATATAAATTACTATGATTAAAAAGTTATTTTTTTCAGTTATTTTAGTATTTGCGATGACATTTGGCTTCTCGCAAACAGTTATTTTTGAAGACGATTTTGAAACTTACGAAGTAGGTTCTACAGCAGGTGCAACAGGAGTATGGACGACATGGAACGGAACAGTAGGATTCGCAAATGACGCAGTTATATCTAATGCACAAAATCACACCAGCCCAGGTGCCAAATCTATGTACGTAAAAAAAGATAATGACATAGTTTATTATTTTGGCGATAAAAAAGACGGCGACTACGAAGTAGAATTCTATTATTATGTGCCAACAGGCAAAAGCGGATATTTTAATGTAGAACACGAATTTGGTAACGTTTGGGCTTTTTCTATTAATTTTAACGCAGGAGGAGCAGGAGTATTAAATCACAATGTAGGACAAGAACAAATTTTTACTTTCTCGCATGATGTATGGTTCCTTGTAAAATTACACTTTGATATAGATAATGATTTAGTTACCGTTAATGTTGGAGAAACAGAAGTAAAATCATGGGAATTTAGCACACAAGAAGGTACAACTACTGGAACTCCTTCTAATTCTAACATTTTAGATTGTATAAATTTCTATGGAGGCGATGCTAGTGGTGTTTTTGATTACTATGTAGATGATTTTAAATATATAGAATTAAAATCCGGTACTCTTCCACAAGAAATAGAAGTAAATGTAACCGAAATAACTACCGATGGCGCATCTGCAAATTTCGTTATTTCAAATACAGGACAAGATATATTAACTTACAAGGCGTATGCTTATTATCCGGAAGCTACACCTACAAAAGAATTAAGCAACTCTAATTATTCTAAAAATAATATCGTATTGTTAAATTCTTTTGAAGAAACTACTCCTATCAAAATTAAAAATGACGCTAAAGCCGAATATTTAATGCACTTTGCTGAAGATGCTGCTACAGGTGGAACAATGGGATGGAAAACAACACAACTTATGACCGTTAGCGCTGCAGTTTTGTTCGACCATAATAAGATAAAAGAACACATTGGTAAGAATGTAATAGGATTAATAATATACGGTGGCGCTTTACCAGAAGGAACTCCTACGGCAAAAGTATGGGAAGGATATAATTTACTTTTCAACGGTCCTACCGATTTGAAAGCTTCTAAAGATTTCTCTTATGCTGAAAATAGTTTTATAACGGTAGAATTAGATGCACCTGTATTTGTATCAGGAAAAGACCTATGGGTAGGTTGGACCTTTACTCAAAAAATTTATAATGAGCCCGATGGAGTACCATCTGTTTATTGCTTAGGTTTGATGGATCAAACAGTTACCCCTACTGTTCCAGGAGTAAACTACATTCAAGGCGGAGTAGTATGGGATGTGGTAGACAACATGGGAAATTTTGCAATAGGAGCAATTTTAGATGGATCACCTATAACTACATGGTTAACTATTGACGAACCAACCGGAGAAATACCAGGCGCAGGAACACAAGAAATAGGTGTGAGCTTTACTACCGAAGGATTACCTTATGGAACACATACTTCTACTATCGTTATACAAAACAATGATAATAACGAACATTGGTATGAAATACCGGTTACTTTAGATATTATCAATTCTGTAGAAAATACTGCCAAAATAGGAGTCATGACATTCCCTAATCCAGCATACTCTGAATTAAATGTTGTTGCTAATGAGAATATAAATAAAATAGTAGTAACTGATTTATCTGGAAAAGTTGTAAGTGTATTAAATCCAAACACCAGCAGCACTTCCGTTAATATCAGCAATTTATCTAAGGGTATTTATATCGTGAAGGTAATAACTAACAATGTAGAAAGCACCCAAAAAGTGATAATAAAATAATTTTTATGGATTTGACAACTTAAAAAAATGCCGGGCTTGTGCCTGGCATTTTTTTTCGCAAATAATCTAATCACCTACAAACAAGTTGCGTTATGTAATTTTTTTTTGTTTTTTTACAAAAAAAATGTAAAAAAATTTTTTTTTTATAAGAAAAAATTATAAATTTGTGAAAAATAAAAATTAATGTCAGAACAGAAAAAAATACATGGCAACAGCAAAGAAAGTAAACGACTTACTTTTTTATATAGATTATATGATTATTTACGAACTTTTTTGAAATGGGGCATTACCTCCTCAGAAAATCCAGAGAAGCGCTATACCAACAAATATATGAAAGATAAACAGATGGATATTGTAGCAAGCGGAAGTAGAAAAGAGATGTTAGATTTAGAACGTAAAAAAATAGAAGATGATCCCGGCTGCTTGAATAAAGAAAAATGGGCATCTAAAAATAAAAAAGATAATTTTAAAAATTAATTTTATGGTAGGATATTTTATAAAAACCGGTGGCGAAGACGTTGCAAATTTTGCTAACCTCGTTTGGGACGAGAAAAATTTAAAACCGTTAACAGACAAATATGTTAATACGCAAACGTACGGAGTAGATTTAATTTTAATTAAATTTATTGTCGACGGTTCTGTAGTAACTTTCAAAGAAAACAAAAAATCAATAACTTATTCTGCAAACGAAATAGCCGTAGATGTTAATATACGAAACAATTTTTGGCAGTTGAACCTAATAGAAAAGAAAAATTATTTAGTAAATACTATTTTTGGCGCTATTAAAGTCATAAAAAACAATAATAAAAACAATAAAAGTATAGACATAGACAAGCTATCCATAAGCTTAGAAAACCTAAGGAGACAATATATTGAACAGCCGGATTAGATTATAGATTTGACCGCTTTTAAAAAGTTGTCAAATCTAAATAAGTTATTTGTATGTTATCCATGCTGGTATTATACCTGCCTCGTATTTTTTTATCTGTTTGCCGGAAGAGTTGTAACGCAAAATGTTTCCGTTTTTGGCAAAGCTCAGTGCGTCAGTTAAAAATATCTCTCCTTCAGGCAGTAGCGCAAATCCATAGAAATTGTTTATATCTTGATTTATAAAAGCTTCTGTTGGCAAATTATTTTCATTGACACTCATTTTATACAGTCCTGCATTAATATTTGTTTGTGTTCCCTCCCAATTATTATCTAAAAAAAATAATGTATCTTTTGTAGTATTGATATTAAGTCGTGAAGGCGAGCTTGATATATTGTTGAAAACAAAAGTTTTAATAATTTCCAAATCTATTATACTCACATGCGTAAGAGTAGCGAAAGTTTGATTTTCGTCTCCGTAATTACCGCCGTCTGCGAGTATCCACAGAGTAGCATCTTTATCTATCACCATACTATTAGGTTGATAACCAACAGTTAAAGAGTCAATTATTTCGTCATTATCGGTATTTATTTTATATATAACATTTTGATATGCCCAGCTTGTGACAAATAAAAAATTATCCTGCAAAATGGCATATTCAGTGCTTCGTCCCACATAAATAGTTTTCTCTTTTTGGTATGTAACGGGGTTAAAAACAACTATATACGGACTGTACAAATCTGTTACATACGCTTTTAACGAATTTTTAATACAGATATATCTTGGCGAGCTCAAACCTGTTATCTCACCATTGTATTTAAAGCTTGTTTTATCTATGACATAAATTTTGCCCGAATTATTGATAGAGATATAAACATTATCTTGATATATAGTAATATGTTGTGCCACATCTCCCAGTGGAAATCCATTAGCTTTATGAAAAACATCATTATAAATAGAATCGGTTTCCAAATCTATAAAAGAAAGACTTGCATTTCCATAAGTAAAATTGCCTTCATTACATATTAGAACTCCCGAATGCGGGAAATTGTAAATTTGCTCTATATCATCTTGTTTATTACAAGAATAAAAGAACAGCAGCATAAAAAGAAAAATATAAACGAGATAAATTATCGGATTTCGCTTCATAAGTTTAATTAATAAATTAATGAATGATTAATTCTTTCATTCTGTTAAGTAAACAATACGAAGACTGCCTGTCGTTTGTTAATGTCGGGTTGTGTCATCTTCCATGTTTTAATATTTTTTGTTGTAATAAACTCGTTATCAATTGTTAAATCACAAGCAATAGTTAATAGTGTTTCAGAATTACAAGTATCTACAATGTCAGTGAATAGTTGCATATTTCGGTATGGTGTCTCAATAAATATTTGTGTTTCATTAAATCTTATGGCAGCTGTCTCCATAGATTTTATTTTTTGTTTTCGTTCGTATGTTTTGATAGGAATATATCCGTTGAACTTAAAATTTTGTCCGTTTGCACCAGATGCCATTAGTGCGAGCAATATAGATGATGCCCCCACAAGTGGCACCACTTTAATATCATTTTTGTGTGCCAACTTCACTATTTCATCTCCTGGGTCTGCTATTCCGGGGCATCCGGCTTCTGACATTATGGCTATATTATCTCCATTTTTTAGGATATTAAAAAATTTGTCCCATTCTATAGTTTTATTATGTTTATCTATCTCAAAAAAAATTAGTTCGCTTATTTTTTGTCGGTGTCCCATTTTAGCGAGTGCTCGTCTTGCTGTGCGTTCGTTTTCAACAATATAATATTTTATATTGTTGAAAACTTCGGCATTGTATAAAGGCATAATTCTATCTACAGAAGTTTCGCCCAGAAAAGTAGGAAGTAAAAATATTTTTCCTATCAACATAAGTTTAATGATAAATCAATATTAAAAAAATTTTAACCGTTGTATCGTATAGCAAGCGTAGTTATGTCGTCAGATTGTTCGGTATTGATAGCAAATTCTTTTGTAGCACTAACAACCAAGTTATTTATATTTTCTATCTCCAAACCATGCAATTTCTTTAAAAGTTCTTCTAATCTTTTCTCGCTGAATAATTCGGAACGAGTGTTCATTGCCTCCGGAACGCCGTCAGTATAAATAAAAAGTTCTTCTCCTTTCTCTAATTTAATCTTTTTAGAATAATACGGCATATTTTCAAAAATACCCAGCACTATATTTCCGAGCGAAAGCACTTTTTCTAATTCTCCGTTGTTTCGCAAAATATATGGCGGACAATGTCCTGCATTGGCATATTCAAACTCGCCGGTTCGCGTGTCTAACACTCCATAGAATACCGTTACAAACATAGAGTCCACACTTTCTGCACAAATCAGATTATTAGCTTTTTGCATACAATCAATGACCGAGATATTTTGTTGGGATACAGTTCTCAAAACCGTTCTTGTCATCGCCATGAAAATTGCTCCGGAGATACCTTTACCGGATACGTCACCTATCAAAAAAGCGAGATGATTATCATCTAAGAAATAGAAGTCGTAAAAGTCGCCGCCTACTATTTTTGCTGAATCTATGGTGGCATAAATTTCTACATCATTTCGGTAAGGAAAAGGTGGAAAATTATTAGGGACTAAAGATATTTGAATTTCTTTAGCAATTTCAAGGTCTTTTCGTATATATATTAACTGCTCCTGATTTTTTATTGACTCTTTGTCTTTGGCTATTTGTTCCAATGTTTTTTGCATTGTTATATCTAAGTCTTCAAAATTAATCGGCTTATTTAAGAAATCAAAAGCCCCGTTGTTCATCGCCTTACGAATGTTCTCTATGTCTCCGTAAGCTGTTACCATGATAGTCTTCAAAATAGGATTGCTAAGTTCTTTACTTTTTGATAAAAATGTCAAACCATCCATCACCGGCATGTTTATGTCACACAAAACAAAATCTATCTCAGGATGATCTTCCAATGACTGCAAAGCTTCTATCCCGTTGTTCGCGAAAAAAAATTCGTATTCTCCACTGCGGATTTTCCTTCTAAACTTCTGTTTTAAAAGATCTTGCATATCGGGTTCGTCATCTACGCTAAGTATTCGTATCGGATTTATTTTTTTTTCTTCTTCCATTGCACAAAATATTTATTATTTGAAAAAACAAATATATTAATTTTTTTAAAAACTATTATTATTTTGAGATTTTTTGTTATTTTTTTTATATATTTGCAAAAATTATAATATCAAAATATTATTTATAACATCATGAATTTAATCACAAAAGTATTAGAGAAATTTTTTGGAAATAAATCGGAAAAAGACATTAAATTGATAGCACCAATAGTAGGTCAGATAAATGTTATATGCACTTATTTACAACGACTTACTAATAATGAACTCAGAAATAAAACCAAAGAACTTAAAAAAGCTATACAAATTCGCATAGCAGATATCAATGCCGAAATAGAAGCACTTAAATTTAAGATTGACGACGAGCAGATAGATTATCAAGAAAAAGAAGAAATGTTCTTAAACATACCGAAGCTCATCGCGCAACGAAATGATATTATCAAGTTGGCATTAGATGAAGCTCTGCCTACTGCTTTTGCTATTGTAAAAGAAACGGCAAGACGTTTTAAAGAAAATTCCGTATTAGAAGTTACTGCCGAGCATTTAGACCGCGAAATAGCAACTAAACGCGAAAGTGTAAAAATAGTAGGAGAAAAAGCCATCTGGAGCAATACATGGATAGCAGGAGGTAATCAAATAACATGGAACATGGTTCACTATGACGTGCAATTAATCGGCGGTATAGCTTTGCATCAGGGTAAAATATCGGAGATGGCAACCGGCGAAGGAAAAACCCTTGTCGCTACTTTGCCCGTATTTCTTAACGCACTCGCAGGTTTAGGAGTGCATCTGGTTACTGTCAACGACTATCTTGCAAAAAGAGACTCCGAATGGATGGGACCTATTTACGAATTTCATGGACTACGAACAGACTGCATAGATAAACATCAACCAAACTCGGAAGAACGCCGAAATGCTTATGCCGCAGATATTACATATGGAACTAATAACGAGTTCGGATTTGATTATCTGAGAGATAACATGGCGATAACTGTCGCTGACCTCGTGCAAAGAGGACATAATTATGCCATAGTTGACGAAGTTGACTCCGTTTTAATTGATGACGCAAGAACACCGCTAATTATTTCGGGACCCGTACCAAAGGGGGATAAACAATTGTTCGACGAACTAAAAAGTAAAGTAGTGAAACTTTATGACGAACAGAAAAAATTTGTCACACAAATACTTGCCGAAGCTAAATCGTTAATAAAAAGAGACGAAATGGACAAAGGCGGAATTTTATTGCTCCGAGCATTCAAAGGATTACCTAAAAATGGAGCTCTCATAAAATTCATGAGTGAACAAGGAGTAAAAACACTTTTGCAAAAAACAGAAAATATATATCTCGCAGAAAATTCAAAACGGATGCCGGAAATAACCGAAGAACTTTTCTTTGTCATAGAGGAAAAACTCAACTCCGTAGAAATGACCGACAAAGGTATTGACTTGATAACCGGTAATTCTGATGACCCAAATTTCTTTATCATGCCTGATATAGGACTGGAAATAGCAGAAATAGAAAAGAAAAACATCTCGGACATAGAAAAATCTGAACTTAAAGACAAATTACTAACCGAACACTCTATCAAATCGGAAAGAATACATACTATTAATCAGCTGCTTAAAGCTTATACAATGTTTGAAAAAGACACCGACTACGTGGTCATGGATAACAAAGTTAAGATAGTTGACGAACAAACAGGACGGATTCTAGAAGGACGTAGATACTCTGACGGACTGCACCAAGCCATAGAAGCGAAAGAAAATGTTAAAATAGAAGCCGCTACTCAAACTTTTGCTACTATAACTTTGCAAAACTACTTCCGTATGTACACTAAACTTGCAGGGATGACAGGTACCGCAGAAACCGAAGCAGGTGAATTTTGGAACATCTACAAATTAGATGTCATGGTTGCCCCTACTAATCAAAAAGTTGTACGTAAAGACCACGAAGACCTCGTCTACCGAACCAAACGCGAAAAATACAATGCCGTTATCAAAGAAATTGTCAAACTCGCAGAACAAGGAAGACCAGTACTTGTGGGAACTACATCGGTAGAAATATCGGAACTCCTTAGTAAAATGCTCTCCTTACAAAGAATTAAGCATAACGTTTTAAATGCTAAATATCACCAAAAAGAAGCCGATATAGTTGCCGCTGCTGGACAACGAAGCACCGTTACAATAGCTACGAATATGGCTGGTCGGGGAACGGATATCAAACTTAGCGAAGAAGTTAGAAAAGCCGGCGGACTCGCAATCATCGGAACTGAACGACACGACTCCAGACGCGTAGACCGACAACTTAGAGGACGTTCAGGTAGACAAGGTGACCCGGGTTCTTCTCAATTTTTTGTCTCCCTCGAAGACGACCTCATGAGAATGTTCGGCTCCGAAAAAATAGCTAAAGTGATGGACATGATGAAACTCGACGAAGGAGAGGTCATCCAACACTCGTTAATAACAAAATCTATAGAACGCGCACAAAAGAAAGTGGAAGAAAACAACTTTGGAGTCCGTAAAAGACTACTCGAATACGACGATGTCATGAACTCGCAACGAAAAGTAATTTATTCTAAACGAACAAACGCGCTGTACGGAGAAAAATTGGACATAGAATTTTTTGACATGCTATTTGAAGTAGTAGATGCAATAGTTACTGAAAATCACACTAACGGTGACTATGACACCTGTAAATTAGAGACTTACAGAATCTTATCAATGGAAATTCCACTAACCAGAGAACGTTTTTTAAAACTTGAAACAAAAGAAATTATTGACATACTTTTTGAAAAAGCCTTAGACAACCTAAAACGTAAAATTTCTACTATCAAAGACCGAGTAAATCCTTTTATCAAAGATGTTTACGAAAATCAAGCGCAAAAATATGAATATATTTTAGTCCCTATAACTGATGGAATTAAAGTCTATAATATTCGTATTAATTTGAAAAAAGCGTACGATACAAAAGCACGAGAAGTTATCCGCGAATTTCAACGGGCAATTATGCTCATCACCATCGATGACATCTGGAAAGAACATTTGAGAGAACTCGACGACCTCAAACAAGCCGTACAAAGTGCTTCGTACGAACAAAAAGACCCGCTTTTAATTTATAAGATGGAATCGTTCAAACTCTTCTCTCTCATGCTCGAAAAATACAACAAAACTGTTATTTCTACATTGTTCAAAGCGCAGCTATACTCGCAAGAAACCACGCAAGTCAAACAAGCGCTGCCTCCTAAAAAATCAGACTTCTCTAAAATGAAGACTCAAAAAGAAGACTTCATAGAACGCAGAGCAAAAGAAAAAGAAACACTAAAAGAAAACGAAGTACAGCAACCTGTCGAAAAGAAGAAGATAGAACCCGTACGTGTAGAGAAAAAAATCGGTAGAAATGACCCTTGTCCTTGCGGTAGTGGAAAAAAATATAAGAGCTGTCACGGATTAGAAACCTTAATAGAAGAAAAATAATTATATCTAATGGCATGTTTCATAACTGTTTAAAAGTAGTTTACACTTTTTTCTTTGCGAAACTCT
>DYQJ01000360.1 GCA_020719345.1 Draconibacterium orientale
ATACGGTAAAAGTAGATGATGTAAATAGATGGGTACAAACAAATAATATTAAAACCAATATTGCAGTAAGAAGGGGTATTTTAAAAAATTATAGAAAGTACCGTAAAAGATATAAAAGTAAATTATTAATTAGTTAAGTTTATAAATAGTAGCTAAATTATAAAAATATAATGTTAATGCTTTATTAAAAAATATTGTTTTTGGGTGCAAAATGTAATATATTATTTTATTATTAAACATATGTTTTACAACAGCCTACAAGTACACTCAGCGGTTTTATTTGTATAACACATATTATTAAGCTCTATTTCTGTTGTTTTTCTACTGATATAAGTTAATATATTATGGAATTAATGTTTTGTAAATCCAAGCATAAGTATTGTCCTTTAATTGAACTCTTTGCCAATTCCCATTAATAGTACTGCATCTTTTTATTATATTATCTTTATAAACAACATCTAAAATTTTTGCCGAAGTACTAGGCTTTTCTCTAATGTTTATGCCATCAGCATAAGTATAGGTAATTTTATAATCTGTGCAATTTTCTTCAGAAACAGTAGTAGAAACAACCGTAGGAACAGTTGTAGCGACAGTAGTAGAAATAACCGTAGGAACAGTTGTAGCGACAGTAGTAGAAATAACCGTAGGAACAGTTGTTGGTGCTTGATTATAATATTTGTAACTTTCGCTTAATTTGGCAAATTCATAAGATTTACTACGCATAACTGTAGCTAATCTGTCTAGTCCGTTAGGATTTTTTCCCCACATATAATAATTACTTAGATGAGAAAGAATGACAATGGCATCTAAATTATCTTTGTTTTTTTCTGAAAATGCTATAACAAAATTAGTTAATTTTTCGGGACTTAAACAATTAGGAGCATGATTAGTTGCACAATTAGGAGCTTCTGTCGTGTCTTTTACGTCAATATTCTAACCGAAATGATGTTTATAACCATTTTTTGCGGCAACTGTAAGACTTTTTTCATCATATTCTCCAAATGGTGCTCGCCAAAAAGGCTTTAATTCGGCATTTTCAGGCATATTTGTAGGATATAATTTTTTAATTACAGCATTCCACGTTTTTTCGAGTTCTTTTATTTCATATTCCCAGCGACTTGCAGAAGTCGTAGCATTATGGGGGTGAGTTAATTTATGATCACCTTGTTTATAATTCACAATAAAATGATCGCCGTAGCCTAAGATTCTATAAAGTGTTGGAGATTTTGAATATAAGCTATCAAGTAAATATATGTGTTTTCTCATAGCAAAATCTTTCTTCATATGTACTTGAAAACGAGTAAAAGCATTTGTTTCGCAATCATTTTTGTTTGCTCCGTCTGATTTTTGGATAGGCTCTGGGAGAAAAGGTAAAACTATTTTTTGTTCTGGATGAACATTATTTATAGAAATTGGGAAAGAGGAGAAAGCAATTTATATTAGCTTCGAGATCTTGGTAAAAAACAAAATGCTCGTACAATGCTTGCAGTTTGTATCTAATTAGGTTTTAAAGTTATCTTAGATAATTATGAATATTTTTTTCATCGGAAACAGCTGTTCTGCAACATCATTCACTCCTTCTGCAACAATCTATAAAGTACAATTATTTTTTGTTTAAATTAAGTACTTGGGAGAAATTTTTTTATGAGCTTCTGTTTGATCTAATTTGCTCGACTAATAAGGCATGACTGTTTGGTTTTAAAACCTAAAACTATGACAGCGGACAGTATATTAAGCAATTTGGACAATAAGGTGGTACTACATTTTTGCCAAATGTTCTTGGTTGATGAACTTAATATCAAGTAGGGATAGTTGCGATATTTTAGCGATTAAATTAAGCTCAAGACCTTCATTAAGCATGGCGATCACTGAACTTTTGATAGCATCTTGTTGTCCTTTTTCGATGCCTTCTTGTCGTCCTTTTTCGATGCCTTCTTGTATTCCTTTTTGCATTCCTTTTTCGATACCTTCTTGTATTCCTTCTTGTCGTCCTTTTTGCATTCCTTTTTGTATTCCTTCTTCATGAGCTGTTTTTAAGACATCTTTTTCTTCGGCATACAGAATTAAAT
>DYQJ01000361.1 GCA_020719345.1 Draconibacterium orientale
GTAGGTAGGATTTGTGAGTTGCGTGTAGTGTGTGAAAATTGCAACAGTGTGTGAGAATGTTAAGTAGGTGTGCGATAATTGCGTGTACTATACGCTATTTGATACAGTATGTTCCTTATGCGTACCTTACGCTATGGTCTGTATTATTTTGTATTTGATGATATCTAGAGTGTTTAGAGTGGAGTTGTAGCTATGCTTATATGTGTTAGACTTTGTCTGTTCTTTACATAGATGATATGTCTGTAAGGCTTGCAACCTTTATAGTTTGATTTTAAGAACGAGGGGTGAATTATTTTTTGCTAGTTACGCTATTTAATAGTATTTAGTCTTTATTCTTCATGAGTGTAATGATAGTTGAACTTTTATAACTCGCTCAATAGACCTCATGTCTTTATCGGATATTATCGTGATTATAGACTTCAACCTGTTTTTACTCACTGTCATTATTTGATCTGCCATAGCTTTACTCTTATGATCGCCCACTAGTACATAAGCTTCACACGGATAACACTTTTCAATCTTACTAGTTAGGGGAATTGCTTGCACTCTATTTGAGTATTGGTTTGCATAATCGTTGCTGATAATTACTGCTGGTCTATTCTTCTGTATCTCACCACCAACAGAATGCTCAAAATCAATCCACCATACTTCGCCTCTTTTAACTAAAATCATTATGTGTCAACCCTTCAGTCCATTGGCAAGCTTCAATCTCTCTTTGTGCGTCTTGTGCCATTTCTTGGTACGCTAAACTTAAATTATCGCCAACTATGTGTGGTTTTATCAGATTTTCTATAAACTTGCTGATCTTACGCTTTCCTATCACTGCGTATAAATCGTTATAAACGTTCTCGGCTATACTGATTGTTAGTTTCTTCTGCATATAATCCTATTATTTTTATACGTGTAATTATACGTATAACTATGTAGCTTGTCAATAGGGTTCGTCTTGTAAGTCTATATTACGTGTTTAATTCATTGAATTACCCATTTTAAGCGTGTTTTTAGCTTGTTGTTTAGTTTGACATATATCTTTGTAGGTTTTTAGACGTGTTTATGCTTCTAGGCGTCCTAATATCATGTGTTTGGTCGTAAAAAGTTTTTAATTGTTTGAGGTTTAGAGTGTTAGATATTTTTAGCGATTGGCGTCAAAGTGCTACTCCCCTACATATACCTTTTGACGCCATTTTATTTTTTATCAATCTTCTCAAATACTATATTACATAATAGATAGAGTTATGTTTTTAAAAAATTCATTTTGGTAGACGATAGACAAATTTTAAGTGTAAAAATCGTCTATCGTCTACCAAATCAAAAATTCTGTTCAATGGGTTTGCGGGATGTTTTTTATTAATTTAGTGGAATTTTCCTATAGAGTTTTGGACTAATGTTATTATGAAAAGAAATGTGTTTGCCTGTAAATAACAGGCAATTTACAGGCAAAATGTATTTTTAATGGGTTTTAATTAATAACCATACTCCATAATCCCTATAAGAAATTATGCTCTTTGTGAGTATTCGCAATCTATAAAAAGGAGTTTTCCGGAGTGCTTTAAAAAAGGGTTTCTTTACAGTATAAAAAAGGGCGTATTGACTAGAGATTGAAGAGTTTTCCGGAGTGCTTTAAAAAAGGAGGTTTCTACAGTCTATAAAAAGAGAGTCTTAATTTGGGATACAAAAGAATATTTTTGATATTTTGACAGTCTATAAAAAGCCATTTCAATTATAATTAATAACAAATAATAACTAAATCAAATAATTTTTATGAGCTTTTTTCAATTTAAATAGATTATTGTTACTAATTTTGATGAATAAAGGTTTTTAGAGTCTATAAAAAAGAGGTTTTTACTGACTATAAAAAAGAAATTGTTAGCTAGAGATTTAATAATTTTGCGGAGTACTATAAAAAGAGACTTTTTTATTTTTCACCTGCTAATAACAGGTGAAATGCAGGTGAAAGTATTTATCCAAAATATAAAATAGTATATTAAAAAAGAGATGTTTTGTTATAAATAATAAGAGATTAATAAGGAAATTGACCAAATTAATTTCAAAGACAATATT
>DYQJ01000362.1 GCA_020719345.1 Draconibacterium orientale
AAGTAAATAAAAGCAAAAGAAATATATTACTACATTTAATTTTTAAATACACTTTAACTCGTTATAAGTACAACCACCCAGTCTATGAACTTGCTCATGACAGTCTTTACAAAGTGTTATACAATTATCAACATCTGCGGACTCGATAGGATTATTAACTACAGGGTCAATGTGATGGCAATGAAGCTGTACGTTATTAAAAACACCACATTTTTGGCAGGTATACTCATCTCTAGCAAGAACCATCTTTCTGAGCGCTGGCTGAACTTCTCGTGAAGTAGAAGGTTTAAATCCTTTTGGGTAGCTTAATTGCCCAAAAGTAGGACAAGCTTTTTTACAATTTTCAGAACAGTAGAAATTACATTCACCACTATTTACATTTTGTATAGCGGCCACTCTACCAATAACAGCATTAAAAGAAGGCACAAAAATTTTTCCACAGTATATGCATGGAACTCCTAGTAAACTTAAATCATCTTTTATTATTTTATACACATCTTGATATTTATCAAGTTGCGGTGCATAAGTCTCGTACAATATTAGCTTATCCTTAGTAACACCTCCTTTATAATTAGGATTATGCTTACCAGTTCTTTTGCGACATTTAGGACATTTTTGTTTACTATTAATATGATTTGCTGGTGTTTGCTCAAAAGCACCGTGCTCATCACAGTATATAATTACTTTAGTGCTATAATTTATATAATCAACTTTAGAGTAATCATACACATTCCCATGAACTTCTCTGGCTCGCTCAATAAAAATTTCTTTTGTTAAGGGCTTTAAACCTCTACACTCTATGCATTCGTTTCCGTTTAAATGTCCATTTGGTTGTTGTAAAAACTCACCATGTTCTCTGCAAATTATAGTAACTTTAGTTTTGTTATTTATATAATTAACTTTAGAGTAATCATATTTGTCACCATATCTTTTTATAGCTTTAGCAATAAACTCTTCTGTAGTAGGAGGGTTTATTGCTGCGTGTATTTGACAACCGTGGCCTTGTAAATGACTGCTAGGGGTTTGTAAAAATTCCCCGTGTTCTTTACAAATTATAGTAACTTTAGTATTGCTATCTACATAATTAACTTTAGAGTAGTCATACTTATTACCGTGTACTTTAATAGCCTTAGCGATAAATTCTTCTGTAGAATAGTTTTTACTTTTTAGTAAGTTACCACATTTTGGACAACCGCAACTATGAAAATGGTCGTTGGGCCTCTGTAAAAAGTTTCCATGGATAGGGCACTTAATAGATACTTTTACTTTACTATTTATATAGTTTACTTCTGAGTAGTCATATTTATTTTTAAACTTCTTTCTTGCTTTAGCAATAAATTCTTCTGTAGTACAGCGCGCAGGCATTATATTGTATCCACATGACTAGTAGTTTCAGGCATTGAACTATCAATTTTTAAATGTGTGCCATTTTCATCGACTCTAAAAGTCTCAAATCTAACTTTACCCTGAGCCACCATATCCTTGATATGTTTTTGACTTTTACTTAACTTCGCACCGCCAGATTTAAACTCAATGAATATGACACTATCGGATTCTACCTGTAGACCATCTACAGGATTAGCTAAAAATCTAAAATTTTTATGGTTGTACGGGTAGTCCCTTATAAATGGCATGAAGTTTTCAGCCATCTGACCTAGTCTTACTTCAGAAGATTTCTTCTGTGATTCTACTGTAGCTGTTTTTTCTTTTAGTCTAACAATACCTACATTTAAAGTTGCTAACTCATTACGTTGGCTTAATATGACATTTTTTTGTGATTCAGTTATGTCATGTAGCTCTTCGATCTGACTAGACAAGGACAACAATTCTTTATCAAATTTCTCTGTTTGTTTTTTTAATTTTTTATTATTTTTATTATTATATATAATGAAACAAATAATAACACATAAAAAAATTAATATAAAAAATAAGTTATTTATCAGCATATATTAAGTAAATCCTTTTATATTTAATGTGTATAGCCAGAATGCAAAACACGCTCGAACTATACAATATGTTTTAATCTTGTTTTACATCATTCTCTTCGTAATCTATAC
>DYQJ01000140.1 GCA_020719345.1 Draconibacterium orientale
GTTTTTCCACCGATTGCATCGGTGGTTATTAATGTGCAACTCCTTCGGAGTTGTGGGGTTGTTTTTTGTTTTTCCACCGATTGCATCGGCAGTTATTAATGTGCAACTCCTACGGAGTTGAGATGTTGTTTTTTTGTTTTTCCACCGATTGCATCGGCGGTTATTAAAGTGCAACTCCGTAGGAGTTGAGATGCTGTTTTTTGTTTTTCCACCGATTGCATCGGAGGTTATTAATGTGCAACTCCTTCGGAGTTGTGGGGTTGTTTTTTGTTTTTCCACCGATTGCATCGGAGGTTATTAATGTGCAACTCCTACGGAGTTGTGGGGTTGTTTTTTGTTTTTCCACCGATTGCATCGGCGGTTATTAATGTGCAACTCCTACGGAGTTGTGGGGTTGTTTTTTGTTTTTCCACCGATTGCATCGGTGGTTATTAATGTGCAACTCCGTAGGAGTTATTTTAATTTAATTAATTTTATATTTTTAGGGAGAATTTTTTTAGTTCACGCGGAGGTCAAATTCGGGAATAATAGCAAAGAGATGGTCAAAAAGGTCAGATTGTATTTTCTCGTATTCTGTCCATCTGGTTGTTGCGGCGAAGACATATATTTGCATAGGCACATTTGTCCCTATTTGCGCAAGTTGACGAACTAAATAAGTCATGTCTCCATAAAATAGTCCCTCTTTTTCTACTATCTTCTCTAATCGTTCAAGTTTAACTTCCGAGTCGCTTTTGGTAGAAATGTTTTTAATTTTCTGCAAATAATAGATAATATTATTTTCCAGCACGAATTTATCTTCGTATATTAAAAGTAATTTATCTACATCTTTAATATACGTTTGTCCTTCTATTTCTTGCAAAAAGATATTAAAATCTTCTTTATGTTCTTGATTATCAATATTTTTTTGTAAGTGTTCAATAAATTTTAGTTTGTCGGGAATATGAAATCTTTGTATTTGATAACCGTCAATTATAACATTCTTCTTTTCTATTTTATGATAAATTTTAAGATTATCTGCTATATAATTTTCTATATAAATACGAAAGACGCCGATATTAGTCATTCGTTTGCCGTTGACTGTTATAGAATTATCTATATTGTTTTTTAAGTTCCATTCTTGCAGTTCGTTTTGTTTTGTATTAATATAGTCGGTCAGATAATGTATTTTTTTAAATTTATCAATCATTTCTTGTGTGCAAAACTTAATACTGTTTATATCAATATTTATAGCACGTGCAATTCTTCTTGCTCCTGCGATTTTCATTCCCTGCCAATTGACAAAAGATTCGGTAACGAGTGCATAAGTAGGTATGTTACTGATAGTTGTATCTAAGTTTTTTACTTTTACCGTAGTTAAAGATATATCTATCACATCGCCGTCTACATCGCGGTTAGCCATAGTTATTCGGTCTCCAACTTTCAACATATTATAAGCGGACAATTGTATTGACGCCACAAACCCTAAAATAATATCTTTAAATATCAATAATAAAATGGCTGTCATGGCACCAAAACCTGCAAATATTGTCGTAGGTTCTTTGTTGGAAATGATTGCAATGATAAGTATAATTGCTATAATTATTACTATTATTTTTACTATCTGAACATAACCTTTGAAAGAGATATTTAGATGTTTTTTTTCAGAAATAATGTCAAGTATTTCGTTAGAAGCACTTAAAAAACGGTTCACTAATAAGAGCATTGCTATTATTACATATAAATAAGTAAGTGTCTGAATTACAGAATAATACTTTTCAATAGGCAATGCTATAGGAATTGTATAATAAATTATCAGTGCCGGAATAAGATGTATTAAATAATTGAATACTTTATGTTTGAAAATAATATTGTCATATTCATTTTTTGATTTATAAATCAGACGTCTGACGATGACGAGGATTATTTTACTCGTAATTAAATAAGCGAGATAAGATATTACTATTATGGCAAAAATAAGAATTACGGAGCTCAATATCATTGCAGTAACATGATTTAATCCCCATTCCAATAAAATTTGTTTTAGTCGTTCTAAATAGTCCATGTTTATAAAATTTGTTTTTATGAGTTTTCAATAATTTGTCCGTTAAAAATTACAATTTCTGCTCGTCCTCTGGTTTTTGTGCCTTCATAGATGTTGTTATCGCATTGTTGTTTGTGATTTTTAATGGAAATAGTTTTTTCGTAATTAGTATCCCAGATGATTAAGTCGGCATCGAATCCTTCTTTTAAATAACCTTTGTTCTTAATATTAAATATCTTAGCGGGATTTTCGCAGACAATTTCTACCATTTTGTTTATAGAAATTTTGTTTGTTAAGACACCATAAGTGTATAAAAGTTCTATACGATGTTCCACCCCTCCCGCTCCATTGACTATCTTAGTGAAGTCATTTTTTCCAAAATCTTTTTGTCCTTTGATATTGAAAGAGCAGTGGTCAGTGCCGATGGTTTGAATTACGCCGCTGTTAATTGCCTCCCAAAGTGCCAGATTATCTTCTTGTTTTCGCAAAGGCGGACTGAGGACAAATTTGGCGGCAGTTTGGAAGTCATTGTTATATAACGAGTCATCTAACAATAAATAATGCGGACAAGTTTCTGCTATAATTTTTACTCCTTCTTTTTGTGCTTGTGCAATGCGTTCTATTCCCATTTTGGAAGATACATGCACTATATAAATGGTGCAATTAGTTGTTTTAGAATATAATATTGCTCTGTCTATTGCTTCTTTTTCGGCTTCCGGTGGTCTTGAGAGCGCATGATATTTAGGGGAAGTTTTTTGTTGACTAACAAATATTTGTCTATGATATTCTATTAGTTCGTCATTTTCGCAATGTAAAGTTACGATGGCATCGTTTTTGGCGGCAATATTCATTGTTTTTAAGATGATGTCATCATTTACCCCGATTCCTTTTTTGTAAGCCATGTATAGTTTGAACGACTTGATATTAAAGTTTTTAATACAAGTTTCTATTTCGTGTGCGGTCTTTTCGCCCCACCATGATGGTGTCACGTGCAGAAAAACATTGCACAAAGCGGCTTGGGATTCTTTTTGTCTTTTAATAAGTGCTTCTACAAGAAATTCGCCTTTTGCAGGACTGACGAAGTCTATGACCGTTGTTGTTCCGCCATGCAGTGCCGCTTTTGAGCCGCTGACGAAGTCATCTGCTGTATTTCCGACAAAAGTAGGCAGGTCAAAATGCACATGCGGGTCTACTCCTCCGGGCATGATGAGTTTATCTTTAGCATCTATTATTCTCTCGGCATGGAGATTTATATTTTCACTGATATATTTAATTTTATTATCTTCAATAAAAATGTCTGCTCTGGTTTTGCCGGTTGCATTTACAAGCGTTCCCGACTTTATCAATATATTTTTCATGTAGTTATGATTTTTTAAGTATTATATTTTCCATAAAGTTTGTTTATTAAGTCAGTGCGGTTGATTTTTCTTAGTTCGCGTATGATTTCAGATTTGTTCTCGTTTTGATACCAAAAGAAGAAGTTTCGCTGTTTGTTTTTTTGTTCTAAGCTGTGCGCAACAAAGACTTTTTCTTTGCTATACGGGTCAAAACCGCAATAATAAATAGCCGCAGACAAGGTCATCGGAGTAGGATTGAAATCTTGAATTTGCTCTAATCTGTAATTCAAAAGTTTGGTTTCTGCGGCGAGTTCTGCCATGTCTTCTATATTGCATAGCGGATGACTTGAGATAAAATACGGTATCAGCTGCAGGTTTAACTTCTTTTGTACTACTATTTTATCAAATATTGTTTTAAAGTTTTTGAATTGTTGAAATGTCGGTTTTCGCATTATTTTGAGGACTCTCTCCGCGCTATGCTCCGGTGCTACCTTCAAGCGTCCGGATACGTGATGCATGAGAAGCTCGGTTAGATATTGTTGTCTTGAAAGGTCGGTATCTGTTGCTAATAAGAGGTCGTAACGAATACCGCTTCCGATGGTTATATTTTTTAACTTAGGTATTTTGCGAACCATTTGATATAGTTGCAAAAGTGGTTTGTGGCTGGTATTCATGTTTTTACAAATATTAGGATATATGCAGGATTGTCGTTTGCATTTTTTACATATATCAAAATTATGTGCAGTCATCTTATACATATTTGCCGAGGGGCCTCCGAGGTCAGTTATATGTCCTTTAAAATCTTCTTCTGCGGTTATCTGCGTTATTTCATCGGAGATAGATTTTTCAGAACGACTGGCAATAAATTTACCTTGATGTGCCGATATGGTACAAAAACTGCATCCACCAAAACATCCACGATGAATAGTTATAGAATTTTTTATCATCTCATAAGCAGTGATTTTTTCTTTATATTTAGGATGCGGACGGCGAGAGAAAGGGAGATTATATATTTCATCTATTTCGGATTCAGTGAGTGGTTTGTGCGGCGGATTAATTACAATATATTTGTTATCAACACTTTCTATCAATCTTTTGGCATTATATTGATTAGATTCGGTTTCTATGACAGTAAAATTTTCCGCAAATTTATGTTTACTTTTTAGACATTCTTCGTAGCTGTGAAGCTCTATGGTTTCTGTTTTTTTATCTTCTAATAATATTTTTTTGTCGGTTGTAATATACGCAATTTGCGGTATGTCATGAAGTCTGGAAATATCTTTGTTTTTTTGTAAAGCGGTGGCGATATTTAAGACAGTTTTTTCTCCCATTCCATAAACTAATATATCTGCTTGACTATCTGCTAAAATACTTTTTTGTAAATTATCTTTTATGTAGTCGTAGTGCGTCAGTCGTCTCAGTGATGCCTCTATCCCTCCTATTATTATCGGTGTTTCGGGAAAAAGCGTTTTTAATATTTTGGCATAGACAATTGTAGGAAAATCGGGTCTCATTCCGATTTTGTCGCCCGGCGTGTATGCATCATTTGAACGCAGACGGCGATTAGTAGTATAATGATTTAACATAGAGTCCATGTTTCCTGCTGTGACTCCAAAAAAGAGATTCGGTTTACCGAGTTTTTTGAAGTCACGCAAGTCGTCTCTCCAGTTCGGTTGCGGCACAATTGCTACTTTGTAACCATGTGCAAATAAATATCTTCCTATTACGGCAGCCCCAAAAGAGGGATGGTCTATATACGCATCTCCCGTAAAAATGATTACATCTAAATATTTCCATTCCAACATTTCTACTTCTTTTGCCGTTGTGGGCAGCGTTTTCAACATATTAACCTTATTTTTATGATATTAATTAAAAAATAACAGTTTTGTTATCTTAGTTTGTGAGGCATCTTCATTTGTGCAAAATATAAGATATACTCCGGTAGCCACTTTTTGTCCTGCGAAATTTTTGCCGTCCCATATCGCTTGTCCTCCCAGCGATGTTGTTTCAAAGACAATATTTCCTGCGATGTCGGTTATTTTGACATTAGTTTTTTCTTGCGTTCCTTTGATAATTATTTCTCCTTCGTGTTCTTTGTAAACAGGATTCGGATAGACATAAATATCTTCAAAATCTTCTTTTCCTTCGATGGCGTCACTTTGGTAAGAAACTACACCTTTATCTGTTCCGAAATAAACTTTGCCAGTCCATGGGTCGCAAGTAATATTTAAGATAGAATTAGAAGGTAGCGGACTGTTTTTCATGTCAAAATGTAATATTTCTACACTTGCATCTTCGGACATCAGGAATACTCCGGCATAAAGTGTTCCGAACCATTTACGATTGGCGCCGTCTACTGCTATACTTGTAACTAATTGTCCTTGAAGTAGATAGTTAGTAAAAAGCGAGTCATTAACTATTCCTGTTATTTTTGCGCGGCTTGCTCTGTAGTCGGTATCAAAGCAATTTTTGGTGTCGTGTAGCACAGCTATTCCATCGTTGGTACCCACCCAAATATTTTCGTCTTTGTCTATAGCAATGGCATGAAAAGATGTTCCGATGGAGTTTCCTTCGTCGTCGATCAAAAAGACTTGATTATATCTATCATCTGCGGGGTCGCTAATAGTGTTGTTGTCGTCAAAAAACATTACACTTTGCGTCTCTACAGCGAAACATTTATAATTTAAGATGTTGATAAGCGGTCCTAATGTATGTTTATTTACTATGGAATTATCAAAATTAAAGCTCTCCCAAGTTCTGTCGTTTTTCATAACTACGAGTGGATTTGGTGAGTTAAATAACATCCACAAATTTTTGTCGGTGTCGTATTTTAACCCTGTGTTTCGTACCAATTCATCATACCCCAAGTATGAAGAGATGACCGAGTTTTGTTCTGTAAAAGTATTAATAATCGTATTATCTTGATATTCAAATATTCCGTAGTGCCATCCGCCGAGAAATAAGTGGTTTTTATCATCAGCATCTACTTCTATACTCAAGAAGTCTGATATTTTGTGTTTTTTGTATGTAGTCCATTTATCATCTTGCAAGATAGAATATTGTGCAATAGTCCATGTATTTGCATTTCGTATGGATTTCGCGCCGCCCACTACTATAAGTCGGTCTTGTTCTACATGAATTTCACCAAAAGTTCTGTCCGGGCAATTTGGTATATATTGTTTAAAATTATCTTTGGTTTCTTCCATGATAAATCCTGCGTCATTAGTGCCTATCATTACTTTGCCATCGGCGTCAACATAAGACGACGTAGCGGTATAATAATTTTCATTAAATATATTAACAATTTCGCGTGTTTTTTGTCCATCTTTATTGTAAAATATAACATTATTTGCCTTTAATACGATATTATTGTTATTCAAGAACATATAAGTAGTAGCAGGGAGGTCGTTACGAATAATTTGCCATGAGTTGTTTAAATATTTCATCAATGCTATAGTATTTTTAGCGATGTCATAGTATAAAATGAAAAAAGAGTCGTCTATTTTTATAATATCTCGCACCTCGCCTTCATAATAAGGATTCATATTCAACAAAGTCCAGTAGCGATAGTCAATCAAGTAAGGACTATTTATTTCTGCTTGATATATTCCGTCTGAGGTGGCTGCATAAAAATATTTGTCATCATAAATAAGCTCGTAAACCGCTATATAATTTGCCTCTTGTCCAATTATGTAGGTGTCAGTAATTTCTTTTTTTATCAAATCTATTTTTACTATTCCAAAATTCATTGACAAGAAAAGATTGTCATCTTTAAAAACGAGATTATTTACTAATTTGTTAGTCAGCGTGGTTTTATTTTTTATGTCGGGCAGATTATAAATTTTGTTATCTTGTATCAGGTCAATATTTCCGTTTTGATATACCACTGCCAGAGTATTTTTTGGTGCATAAAATTCTATTTGGGTTATACCTACATCTGATAGTCCATTAATTTTGGAGAGTTTTTCTATATTTTTATCTGTTTTATCAATGGTAAATATTGCAAATTCGGAGGCAACAAATATCTGTTTTTCGGAGGCAGTAATATCATTTATATAATAAAAGCTAAAATATTCTTGCCAAGTACCAATTAAAGATTGTGACATTAGCGAGAGAGTATTTATTACAAATAAAGTTAAAAAAAGTATTTTTTTCATGAGAATAAATTTAGCGGTAATTTTCGGAGTTATAATTAGTTGGCTCATTTCTATAAATATAAGCTAAGAATACTCCGGCGATAAGTCCGAAGAGATGTCCCTCCCACGAGACATAAGGATTTGTCGGCAGCACTCCCCAGATAGCACCTCCGTAAGCAAAAAATACTATCACTCCTACCAGAAAGGCTTTTAACGTTTTGCGAAACATTCCACTTGAAATAAGAAATCCTATTAAAGAAAAAATTACTCCGCTTGCACCTATGTGAGTAGAATATCCGCGAGCAAGAAGCCAGACCAAAATTCCGCCGATGATAGCCGACATAGCCCAGACACGAAGGGCTATTCTTTGGTAAAATACTAATAAAGCGAAAGTTAGAAAAAATATTGGTAGCGAGTTAGAAATTATATGCGTGAAATTTGCATGTAAAAAAGGCGAAAATGCTATCCCAAACAATCCACTAACAGTTCGCGGCGTGATGCCAAAGCTGTTGAAATTTACCGGCAATATTATGTCTATAATAAAAATTATCCACATTAAAGATAGCAACACAAAAGATGTAAACAATTTACTTTTCATACGTTATATATTATTATATTATATCTTATTTTAATTTTATTGTTAAAAAAACGGGCTGATGGTCAGAATTTTCAAATTCCAAATCATCGGTCATTATGTTAAGTGCGTCAATATTAGGAGATAGCAAATAAAAATCTATCACCGTAGTTAGAGATTTCGCTTTGTCAAAAGGATATTTTATTCGGCGATTTGTAGGGATTGAGTCATAATGTAACCATTTCCATTCCGCCAAATAGTCTTCTGGTATGTCCATTTTATCTTCCATGTCCATCAAATAACCGTTAAACTTATTTTCAAACTTAGGGGGACATTGATTCCAATCGCCTCCGACTATGATATAATTGCCTTTTGCATACTCGCTTAATAAATAATCTTTCAAAAAAGCCATCTGCTGTTTTCTTTGTGAGCCGTCATCGTACGCTTCGTTGTGAGTATTTATTATTAATAATTGTTTGCCGTTAGCGAGATTGTATCTGTTCTCCAAAAAACAGCGGTCAAGCATAAATAAATAAACAGGAAAGGAGTATCTTCCCGGAAAAGAGAATCGGGTAGCAATTTGCGGTTCATGCGGAGTTAAAGTCAATAGTCCACTTGTGACACTTGAATATGGCTTGCTAATTGGAGTTGGCACAAAGAAAACATCATAATTTTTAGCGAAGAAGGAGAGAAACTCCGGCATCTTCTTATTTAAAGTATCAACTTGATTGATATAATAGCTTCGTTTAGAATAAGTGTCCACTTCTTGCAATAATATGAAATCAGTATTTTTACTTTTAGCTGTTATGTAAGTTGTTATTTTATCTAAGTTTTCTAAATATTGGGACTCCTTAGTGAAAACTTGATTTCCGCCGTCATAAAAGAAATCCATACTCTTATCTAATCCGCAATACCCGATGTTCCATATCATTAATTTGTATTCTACTGTATCAGCTAAAGTTTTAGATGTATCTGACAAATAAACTGTCTCGTGTCCCTCCGGCTCGTAGTCATTAGCTATGGCATATATCAAAAAAAGAACGAATGTTATGACTACAACTAAAATTATTAAAGATAAAAACTTAAATACTTTTTTCATATTATTTCTTGATTAATTTATATTTAATTTATTCTAAAATCAGTTTTACTGTTCCCGAATCTTTGTTGTCTAAGAGATTAGGATAGACCCAATATTTTCCAGGCACCAGCGAATATCCTATGGCTTCGGGAAGATATTTATCTTCGTCTTTATAAAAGCTTTGCAGCACTCCGTTTTGTCCTTCCAACCAAAAACCAGAGTTCTCGCCTTCTATACCAATGATTTTCATTGTCTTAGTTAAAATTATTGGCTCGCACACTAATTGGGCATTTTGATTGGCGCCTCGCACTTGCTCACCATACAAGGTTGTCTGTGCTTTTGTCATATAGGCAAATGGCGACAAAAAAATCAGAAATAAAATTATCTTTTTCATATATTTATATTTAGTTTGTTATAAGGTCTTTTTTTGTAACTTTTCCAAAGTCTTAAAATTTTTGGAAAAGTTAATAGAATTGTTATTCAATTATACGTATTTTTTATGTTAAAAAACCATTTTTTTGAAAAAAAGATTGAAAAATTGTACCCATAAGAAATAAAATACTTACAATTTTTCTATTTCATCTGTTGGCAATCCTGTTTTTTTGTGAATTACGTCTATCGGAACACCATTTTCTTTCAATATTTTTGCTAATTCAAGTTGTAACTGTTTTGCTTTATTTTTCTCGTCTTCCAGAGCTTTATTTTTATCTTCCAGAGCTTTGTCTTTTTCCTTACTTGCCTTTTTTTCGTCTTTTAGCGCTTTGTCTTTTTCTTTTAGCGCTTTGTCTTTTTGCTTACTTGCCTTTTTTTCGTCTTCCAATTGTTTTGCGGTTTCAGATAATTTTTTCTCTGTTTCTTCCTTGT
>DYQJ01000141.1 GCA_020719345.1 Draconibacterium orientale
AACCAACAGATGAAGGCAAATTAACTAAATTTGACGAAAAAAAATCTGAACTTTCGGAACTAAATAATGATAATGTTAAAAATATAATTAGTAATATAACAAATTGGTATGCAAAAAGATAATTAATTCTTAAAAATAGTAACCACTCTTTTCTTTGCGAAACTATGCGAAAAATTAATAATCAAATATTTCACGCATACTCTCGCAAAGAAGTGTAACCTAATAAATAAACTAAAACAAAATATTGAATGAAAAATAATTAAACATTGAATTGATAATTTAAAATAAATATTTTTATATGAAGAAGAAGAAAGTAATACTCGCCATCTGCGCAATTATTGTTGTATTTGTAATTACTAATTGTAACAACGCCAATAACGGCTCCACACCAAAAGAAAACACCGTAATAACAGACTCGCTACCACCTAAAGTAGCAGAAAAACAAGCAAAAGACTATCCCATAGACACACTCACTAACGCTTTCGCCCGATTTATTGCCGGACTTGACGAACCTAAATATGCTACCCTCCAAGAAAAACCCTTCTATAAAACACATAAAACACAAATAGAAACCGCTTGGACTAAAATTCTAACTCAAAACGTGGACAAAATACGACAATGGACAATAGACAAAAGTATTACTAATCAAACGGATACCATAACATTACTATACCCATTCTCAGGACCGGATTTCTTATATGCAAATGCTTTTTTCCCGCACTGTCAAAATTATATCCTCTTCGGATTGGAAAACCCCGGAAGCGTACCCGACCTTACAAATGCTAATGAGCAAACACTTGCCGCATATTTTGAAAATCTTAGATACTCGCTTCAATATATCACTAAAATGGGATTCTTCCTTACAAACCAGATGAAAGAAGATTTTAAAAACAAACTATTAGACGGCTCACTGCATATTATCCTTTTCTATATTGCTAAATACGGATATGATATTATTGATTTTCAAACATTCTTATTAGATGAAAAAGGCACAATTGTATGGCAACCCGAAATTTTAACTGACTCTAAAAAAGTCCAAGGTACAAAAATCACCTTTAGAGCAAACGACAAAATCAAAGCGCTATATTATTTTCAATTAGATGTATCAGACGAAAATCTTAACGACAAACCCGAATTTGCTACATTCATTGCCAATTTTAAAAATAAAATCGCATACATGAAATCTGCATCATATCTTTTGCACAGACCAAATTTTAGTACCATACGTAATATAGTTCTAAATCAAACTATTAAAGTCTTACAAGATGATACAGGAGTACCGTTTAGCTATTTTAATAATGATAATTTTGACGTACAACTATTCGGTATTTATACCCGAACTATAACGCTTTTCAAGACGAGATTTCAAAGCGACTTAAAAGAAGAAATTGACTCTATTAAACCGGAAAAACTCCCGTTTACAATCGGATATAACGCACAATTTGAAGAAGCGGTGCTTATTTTTGCCAAATCAAAAAAAAATATTAACGCAGTAAAAGATACAACTATTTCTAAAACAGAAAGCGAAAAAAAAAAGTAACTGACGCAGATAACTCCGGACTAATTTACAAAGTGCAATTTAAAGCATCATGGGAGCGAATAAACTTAGATACTATAATATACGCAGACATGCCACTAATAGATTATTACTTTCATGGCAGCTACTACAAATATACCATCGGTAGAGAAAAAAGCGAAGAAGATTGTGATAATCTATTAGACTTTGCACATAAAAAAGGTTATAAAGATGCCTTCGTAGTCGCATTCTACAATGCCAAACGAATAACACTTGATGAAGCTAATTTATTAAAAACAAAAAAATAAAAATTGTTTATTTATATAAGAATTATTTATTTTTTTTAATTTTGTGAAATATTATTAATTTACAAAAATGGAAATAAAATTTTCAAAACAAGTAAAAGATATACTTATTTATAGTAGAGAAGAAGTGATTAGAATGGGAAATTATACCCTCGCACCGGAACACCTATTCTTAGGTGTTCTCAAAGAAGGAAAAAGTAGAGCTATTAATACTCTCGAAAAACTCGGCGCAGACATAAAAGGGATGCAACAAGAAGTGGAGCAGCTCATAAGAACAAAAGCTCGCACCGAAGTAAATGACATAGACAGCATCCCGCTACTCAAAAGTACAGAACGAATATTGAAACTGTTGATATTAGAAGCTAAATCTTTCAAATCGGAAGAAATAAACACCGAACATTTGATACTTGCTATTTTAAAAGAAGAAAAAAATTTAATCGCACAAATAATGACAAAACTAAATATAAGTTATGATATTTTAAAATCGGCACTATCTATTGCCGAACCTATTGCAAAGAACGACATCCCGGACGAGCATGACGAAGATTTCGACGCAAATAAAAACGTGCCGCCAAAAGCTAAACCCTCAGGAGCTAAAACATCGGAAACACCCGTACTTGATAACTTCGGAGTAGACCTCACACAAGCCGCAGAAGACGGACGACTTGACCCTATAATAGGTAGAGAAGTAGAAATAGAACGACTCGTACAAATTCTCAGCCGCAGAAAAAAAAACAACCCCGTACTAATAGGGGAACCCGGAGTAGGAAAATCTGCAATAGCAGAAGGACTTGCACTTAGAATAATTAACAAACAAGTCTCGCGAGTTCTATACGGAAAACGAATAGTAACACTCGACCTCGGACTCGTGGTTGCAGGGACTAAATACAGAGGACAATTTGAAGAACGTATGAAATCTATCCTCGCCGAACTCGCTAAAACTAATAATGTAATACTTTTTATTGACGAAATTCATACTATTGTAGGAGCAGGAGGAGCAAGCGGCTCGTTAGATGCATCAAACATGCTCAAACCCGCACTCGCAAGAGGGGAACTACAATGTATCGGGGCTACCACGCTTGACGAATACCGACAATACATAGAAAAAGACGGCGCATTAGAACGCCGATTTCAAAAAATAATGGTAGAACCAACGACAATACCCGAAACTATAGAAATTCTTAACAATATAAAAGACAAATACGAAGAACATCACAACGTCAGCTATACTAAAGAAGCAGTAGAAGCATGTGTAAAACTAAGTGCAAGATACATTAGCGACAGATTACTCCCTGATAAAGCGCTTGACGTCCTCGACGAAGCCGGCTCAAGAGTACATATCTCCAAAATACGAGTACCCGAACTTATTGATAAAATAGAAAAAGAAATTTCTTTAATTAGACAAGAAAAAGTATTAGCAGTAAAAAACCAGAACTTCGAACTCGCAGCAAGCTACAGAGACCAAGAACAAGCGATGCTACTAAACCTTGACCAAGCTAAATCATTATGGGAAAATGACCTCGTAAAAAACCGCGAAAAAGTAGATATCCCAAATGTAGAAGAAGTAATAGCGATGATAACCGGAATACCTGTAACCAGAATAGCACAAGCAGAAAGCGCCCGACTAAGAAATATGTACGATTCCCTACAAGGAAAAATCATCGGACAAGGTGAAGCTTTAACGAAAATAGTTAAAGCTATTCAACGAAATAGAGCCGGACTCAAAGACCCAAATAAACCTATCGGCTCGTTTATATTCCTCGGACCAACGGGAGTAGGTAAAACACAACTCGCAAAAGTACTCGCTAACTATCTGTTTGACAACAACGACGCACTTATACGCATAGACATGAGTGAATATATGGAAAAATTCTCTATATCAAGACTCGTAGGCGCACCTCCAGGATACATAGGATACGAAGAAGGTGGACAATTAACTGAAAAAGTCAGACGAAAACCTTACTCCGTAGTCCTCCTCGACGAAATTGAAAAAGCGCATCCTGATGTCTTCAATATTTTATTGCAAGTCCTCGACGATGGACAACTGACGGACAGTCTCGGTAGAAAAGTAGATTTTAAAAATACTATTCTGATAATGACTTCTAATATCGGCTCGCGCGAAATACAAGACTATGGAAAAGGACTCGGGTTTGCCGCAAAAAGCACTAACGAAGAAAAAAACAAAGGCATAATTGAAAAAGCCCTCAGAAAAGCTTTTGCACCAGAATTTCTTAACAGAGTAGATGACGTAATTATGTTCAACTCGCTAACTAAAGAACATATAGCACAAATTATTGACATAGAACTCGTAGGTTTCAAAAAAAGAATAGAAGAATTAGATTATAAACTCAAATTAACTGACGCCGCCAAAGACTTCATCGCCGCTAAAGGTTTCGACGAAAAATTCGGCGCCAGACCTTTAAAACGGGCTATACAAAAATACTTAGAAGACGAACTCGCAGCAGTTATTATTGACTCTAATATGAAAAAAGGAGACGAATTTATTATTGACTTAGAAATACTTAACAACGAAGAAAAAATAGTGGTGAAAATAAATAATGGACAAAATTAATTTTGATATCCCTAAAGTACAAAAAATTTTAGAACTTCACGGAGACACGCGTATAGATAATTACTTCTGGTTAAATCAACGACAAAACCCGGAAGTTCTAAAATATATAGAAAACGAAAACCTATTCGCACAAAAGTTCTTCGCTAACAGCCAAGAACTTATGCAACAACTTTGCGCCGAAATGCAGAATAGAATTGAAAAAGATGACAAATCTGTTCCCGTCTGGGAAGACGGATATTTTTATTATACCAAATATCTTAAAGATAGCGAATATCCTATATATTGCCGCAAAAAATACTACTTAGAAGCAGATGAAAACATAATACTCGACGTAAACTTATTAGCAGCAGAACATAAATATTTTGACCTTGAAGATTATGCCATCTCCCATAATAATTCACTCATCGCATACAGCTACGACACAACAGGACGTAAATTATTTAATATCAAGATTAAAAATATTTTTACCGAAACATTATTTGACGAAGAAATTAAAAATACTGACGGTTCAATAGCATGGGCGAATGATAACTCCACGATTTTTTATATCCTTAAAAATGAAAATACTCTGCGAGAATATAAAATCATGAAACACAAATTAGGAACACCTACAACCGAAGACACAACTGTATATGTAGAAAAAAATCAGCAATATTTTCTTAGCTTATCTAAAAGCAAATCTGAAAAATACATCTTTATTGAAGCAGTAAGCACTAACACCACTGAAACGCTATATATAGACGCAAATCATCCGGACAGCAAACCTAAAATATTTAACAAACGTAAACGAAATATAGAATATTATCTGCAACACGCAAACGACACTTTTTATATCCGAACTAATTATAAAGCTCTCAACTTTAATATAATGACCACTACCGAAGATAATACTAATATAGAAAACTGGACTGAACTAACAACATACAACAAAAATATTTTCATAGAAGATTTTGAAATATTTAAAAATTATATGGTAATCCTTCAAAAAACTGACGGACTCAACAAATTTAACATACTAAACCTTACGAACAAACAATATACGGAAATACGCTTTGACGAAGAAGTGTTTGCCATAGATTTTAATGAAAACCCTACTTTAAACACTACTAAATTTAGATTCTTCTACTCTTCTCCTGCAACACCATCTTCTATTTTTGAATATGACCTCAGCACCGAAGAAAAAGTCTTATTAAAACAACAAAAAATACTCGGCGAATTTAATCAAAATGATTATAAAACAGAACGACATTTTGCAATAGCCAAAGACAAAACCAAAATTCCTATTTCTATTGTTTACAAGAAAAATATAAATTTATATAACAATAATCCTACGCTAATATACGGATACGGTGCTTACGGATACAGCATGGAAAACTATTTTGCCGCAGACATAATCTCCCTGCTCGACCGCGGATACGTATATGCAATAGCACACATACGTGGAGGAGAAGAAATGGGTAGACAATGGTACAAAAAAGGCAAAATGTTAAATAAAATGAACACATTTTACGACTTCATTGCATGTTCAGAATATCTTATCCAAAAAAATATCTCCTCAAAAGACAAACTCATCGCACAAGGAGGAAGTGCAGGAGGACTACTTATGGGAGTAATTGCTAATTTAAGACCCGAAATATACAAAGTTATAATCGCTGAAGTCCCGTTTGTAGATGTCATCACAACTATGATAGACGAAAATATACCACTTACTACATTAGAATATGACGAATGGGGAGACCCAAATATACTAAAATATTATAACTATATCAAACAATATTCGCCCTATGACAACATAAAACCTCAAAAATACCCCGCAATCTTAGTAACATCAGCAATACAAGACTCGCAAGTACAATATTGGGAACCCGCTAAATGGACAGCTAAATTAAGAGAACTCAAAACAGATGATAATCCGCTAATCCTATATACAAATATGGACTCTGGACACAGCGGAGTATCAGGTAGATTTGAAAAATATACTGAAACAGCTATGATTTATACTTTCATTATTATGAACATTTAAAATATTCGTAGAAAAAATTATAGAATGAAATTATTAGAAAACGACAATTTAATACTCAACGCGATAGAACCGCAAGACATAGATTTTTTATGCCATATAGAAAACGACACAGAAAACTGGAAAGTCAGTAATAATATTGCCCCGTTTTCTAAATACTTATTAATGAAATACATAGAAAATGCCGCACTTGATATTTATACAAGCAAAGAACTAAGACTTATTATTAGAGACAAAAATCTAAATACCAAAATCGGAATAGTAGATATATTTGATTTTGACTTCTTTCACAAACGTGCAGGAATAGGCATTATCATTGATAAAAAATACCGACAAAAACAATACGGCGAACAAACAGTACAAATTATTATTGATTATTGCTTCAATTACTTACAATTACACTCTCTATTTTGCAACATCGCCGAAGATAATCTGCCAAGTATAACGCTTTTTAAAAAATTGGGATTTATTGTGAATGGACAAAAAAAGGACTGGACATACTACAATAAAAATTATATTACAGAACTTTTTTTACAACTAATAAACAATCAATGAACGATTTAACGCAAGGAAAAGAAGGAAAACAAATTCTTATATTTGCTCTTCCTATGTTACTCGGAAATATTTTTCAACAACTCTACAATGTGGTAGACAGTATAGTGGTAGGAAATTTTGTCGGTAAAGAAGCGCTATCGGCAGTAGGCGCATCATACCCGTTATTATTCATTCTTATTTCTTTAATCATCGGATTTGGAATGGGGACAACTGTAATTATTTCGCAATACTTCGGAGCTAAGAATATAACTAAAGTCAAAAACGCAATAGATACGCTTAATATATTCCTTTTTTTTGCTTCTGTTTTTACTACTATCATCGGATATTTCTTTTGCGAAATTATTTTTATCAAAACAGACCTACCACCAGAACTAATACCCGATGCTACTACTTATTTTAAAATTTTAATGTTAGGAAATGTTTTTATGTTTGGTTATAACGGAGTTACATCAATACTTAGAGGACTCGGAGACTCTAAAACACCGCTATATTTTCTTATCATCGCTACGGTAGTCAATATCATTTTAGACCTCATTTTTGTTGTCGTATTCAAATGGGGAGTAGCCGGTGCAGCATGGGCAACGACTATTTCGCATGCCGTTTCATTTATTGCATCGGTTGTCTATCTTAATAAACATCACGAAATTATACGATTCTCTTTTTTCAATCTCACTTTTGATAAAGATATTTTTATCAAAAGCTTAAAAATTGGAACACCATCGGGAATGCAACAAATGTTTGTCGCACTCGGAATGCTCGCACTTTTTAGTATCGTTAATAAATTTGGAACAGATGTCATCGCCGCATACAGTGTAGCAGGACGAATTGACACATTCGCACTATTGCCTGCAATGAACTTCTCAATGGCGCTAACCGCTTTTGTGGGACAAAACATAGGCGCCAAGCGACACGACAGAGTTAAAAAAGGTCTTAGAGCATCTATCTTTTTCATGTCTTCTGTGGCGATTGTGCTGACGATAATAATTCTTATTTTTAGTAAACAAATAATGGGGATATTCACCCCTGAAACCGCCGTAATAAATTATGGTGCTGATTATTTGATTATTGTAAGCTCTTTTTATGTAACTTTTTCTATTATGTTTGCTTACAATGCTGTTTTTAGAGGCGCAGGAGATACGATAGTGCCTATGTTAATAACGTTATTTGCACTTTGGGCTATCCGAATCCCGGTATCTTATATTTTATCTATGGATATAACTGTTGATTCGCTAACACAATGGACAGCAAAACCAATAAGCGAAACAGGTATATGGTGGGGAATACCTATAGCATGGTGCGTAGGAATGTTGTTTTCTATTATATATTATTTCACAGGACGTTGGAAACGAAAAGTTATTATTAAGGAATAATAAATTACAACCATCTGTATAACAATCTCTTAAATTTTTTTACTAATATTTGTTGATATATAACAAGTTTTTTTATGTTACTTAACATAAAATATGAAAAACGATAATATTGTTTAATTACTTAATAAACAGAGTATTAGATACGAAAACGTTTTAAATTTTTTTTAGGTATTTTGCGCAAAACATTATACTTTTGCACCATATTAAAAAATAATAATTGTACAACAAATTAAAAAAATTTTAGAAATTATGTCTAAAAAAAATGTTATTATTATCGGCGCCGCCGGTAGAGATTTTCACAACTTTAATACTTATTATAGAAATAATGTTCTATATAATGTAGTAGCGTTCACCGCAGCACAAATACCTGATATTGACGGACGTAAATATCCTGCCGAGTTAGCCGGCGAATTGTATCCGGCTGGTATTCCTATTTTTGCTGAAGAAGAACTTCCTCGTTTGATAGCCGAGTTAGAAGTTGATGATTGCGTATTTGCTTACAGCGATGTTCCATATCAACGAGTGATGAACATTAGTGCATTAATAAACGCTTGCGGAGCCAATTTTATTTTACTTGGTTCAAAAGAAACATCTTTAAAAAGTGTCAAACCTGTAATCTCAGTCACTGCAGTTCGTACAGGATGTGGAAAAAGTCAAACCTCAAGACGTGTTATTGAATTATTAATGGAAAAGGGATTAAAAGTTGTAGCAGTGCGACACCCAATGCCGTATGGTGACCTCGTAGCACAACGCGTACAACGATTTGCAACAGTGGAAGATTTGGATAAGCACAAATGCACATTAGAAGAAATGGAAGAATACGAACCACATGTTGTTCGTGGAAATGTTATTTATGCCGGAGTAGATTATGAAAATATTCTTAGAGCTGCAGAAAACGACCCGAACGGTTGTGATGTAATTCTTTGGGATGGAGGAAATAATGACTTCTCTTTCTATAAATCCGACTTATCTATTAACGTAGTAGACCCGCACAGACCAGGTAACGAACTTAGCTACTATCCAGGAGAAGTTTCTTTGAGAATGGCAGATGTGGTAGTTATTAATAAAATTGATACCGCAACACCAGAAGGAATACAAATAGTCAGAGACAGCATAAACAAAATAAATCCGAAAGCTATCGTTGTAGATGCCGCATCGCCTATTAAGGTAGATGCACCGGAACTTATTAAAGGAAAACGCGTGCTGGTGGTAGAAGACGGACCTACTTTAACACATGGAGACATGAAAATAGGAGCAGGAACAGTTGCCGCACAAAGATATGGAGCAGCTAAATTAGTAGACCCAAGACCATTTACTGTAGGAAAACTCGCCGAAACTTTTGCTATATATCATAAAATTGGAACACTATTACCTGCAATGGGATACAGCGAACAACAACTAAAAGACCTTGAAACTACTATCAATAACACTGATTGTGACTCGGTTATCATCGGAACACCTATGGATTTGAATAGAATTATTAAAATAACTAAGCCGACAACTCGTGTTTATTACAATCTCCAAGAGATAGGAACACCGGATTTGTCTGAAGTTATAGATGAATTTATACATAAACATCTAAAATAATATTTCGTTTCATTTTGATAAAATTAAGGATTGTCACAAAAACGACAATCCTT
>DYQJ01000142.1 GCA_020719345.1 Draconibacterium orientale
GAAAAATCAGTAAATTTGAATTTTGGTCACTATTTTTATACGCTACCATTTTTTTAGTAATATTTTTAAACAACCCATACCTTCAGTAGCATTAATGGCGATGAGTTTAGTTAGTGTAAATCAACGTAAAAGTTATCCTATTGAAATAAAACAGATTGTGAAAGAAGAGAAAAAAGAAATATCAAAACAGGATGCAACGGAGGTTAAAAAGGATATACCCAAAAGTGAAAAAGTAACAGTATTAAACCAGAATAATGTTTTAACAAAACGTTCGAAAGGACGTCCGAAAGGAAGTAAAAATAAACCAAAAGAGGCATCCAAAGATATTCAATATAAGGTTCTTGAAGAACTTTTAAAGAGTGTTACAATTTCGTTGCTGTCTTTAATAGGAAATATTCCTGTTTCATTTTTGGTATTAGACGGATATTTTGGAAATCAGTATTATGTACGTTTGGCACTAAACTATAAAGTACATTTAATTTCAAAATTGAAAAGTACGGCATCCTTGTATTTTAAATATGAAGGTCCTTATAGTGGACGCGGCAGACATAAAAAATATGGTAAAAAATTGGTAGCGTATAAAAATAGTGACCAAAATTCAAATTTACTGATTTTTCATATATACAAATATTTTTTTATATATCTGATTTTCAATAATATAACATTTAAAATGTATATACAAAATTATAAATAAACGAATTTTATAAGTACTTGAAAATAAAATAAATAGCGTGTTTAGTCACCATTATTTTACGCTATCAAATATTTTTGACAAAGATATAAATTTTATGATACAATAGCGCGAATTTAATTAATAATTTTTGGTTCTTGAATGATTTTTATGGAAAACTTTGAGAAACTCTGCCTGAAATATTTGATTATCAATTTCTCGCAGAATTTTCGTGAATTTCGTGGCAAAAAAAAATTAACATGTATTCACTCTGCCAGGGTTCAATCAGTATTCACCCTGCCAGCTGGACTGTTAAGTTTTTTATTAGTAAAAACCAAGATTTGGTAGGTTTTGTCTTATCTTAACTAATTAAATATCAAGATAAAACAGCCGTTTATCACTAATTTTTAACTCGCTATGTATTTACCAACTTATTCCCCTTTTTTTTAATTGATTCAACTATTTGAAAGATTTAGTTTTATACCTTACCCTTCAAATAGTCGAAGACTTTTGAAGTGGTTAATATATTAAGGTTCAAACGTTTCAACCATTTCAAAAGTCTTCGACTATTTGAAAGGTTTTTTCGCGTTTTTTATTCTAAAAAAGAATGAACTTTTTTGACTAACTTAACAGTCCACCTGCCAGCGTTTTTTCACGCTGGCAGGGTTTATAGATTTATTTAGACAGTTTTTTTACTTGTGTCTTGTATGCTTTAGCAAAGTATTTGTACCAGCTGTCATCGGCGGTATATTCAGTGATTTTTTCTTTAACTATCAAATTAGGATTGTCGGCGTGGTCGTATGTAGCAAGTTCTGAGCCGAGATATATTTGATTTATTTTAGTATATTTTTTAGGATATGCTTTCTTCTGAAGTAGCTGCAAAAGTGTTAGCGATTTCTGTATCTGTTTGTCGTCAATATAATATTTTACTGCGAAATAAATAAATTCGTTTTTATTTTGTGCTATATAGTCGTAGAGTTCGGTGTGCGTGAGTCCGAAGTTTTCTTCTAATTCTTTGTTCGTGTGCAAATATTGTGCTTCTAAGTATTTGTTTATAGCGGTGCTATAGCTTCCTTTGCTTACTTCTTGATTGGCTTCTTTAATTGCGGTTTGATATATTACTGCATCTTCTATTTCTTTTTTCTTATAAGTAGCGTTTGTTGCATCTATCATACATTCAGGATGTTTTGAGGTTACTTCGCTTGCAAGTTTCAATTCGGTATCAGCGGCTATATAGTCCAGTGTGAAGATGTAATTTACGGCTTTTTTATAATGGTCATCATATTCGGCTCTGTAGTTGAGACATTCTTGTTGGAAAATTTTGTCGTTGAGAGCAGTGATTGCTGCTGTAACATCTTTGTCGGCTGATAGTTCGTATTTTATCTTTAATTCGTTAGCTCTCATATACAATGCTCGTGCTGCTGCGAGGTCGTTAATATTGACCTTTTTTTCTCCTTCTTCTATTTTTTGTAAAGTAAGAGCTTTTGCGGCGTCATAGTAGTAATTATCTAATTTAGCATTAGGAGTGATGGCATAACCTTTTTGTATTTCTTTTGCTTTAGTAAAAAAAGTCAGTGCGGTTTCGTAGTCTCGTACTTCTACTTTGCTGAGGGCATCTGCGATGTGTTTATTGTATCTTGTTTGTTTTATATCTATGACTAATTTGTCTATTCTGGTGTCAGTTGTCAGATAATATGTTCTCTGATATGTATTAGCTTCTGCAATTATAGACTCTGCGAGGTCAAGATTATTGTCTTTGTATGCGGTGTGTGCTTTATCTACTTTTTCGGTGTATATTGCTGTTCGGGTGTTGAATATTTTTTGTGTCAGGTCTTCCGGTGCTGTGAGATAGCTTGCCGATTTTCCTACTCTTTGTGCGTTAAGATAGTCTTCTAATGCTTTATCATATTTTTTAGATGCGAATGAGAGGTCAGCATTGCTGATATATTTTAGTAGAATGTCATTATGTCGTTTTACAATTTCGTCATTATTAGGGATATACGTTTTGTTCGTAATTTGATATTTAGAAGCAATGTCAAGTGTGGTTTCGGCATCAGATAGTTTATTTAGTCTATAAGCTGCATCTGTATTTGCAAGTAGCGTTTGATATTTTCCGTTATGTGCGGTTTGATATGCTGTTTCCATTGCGGGGGAGCAAGTTATGGCGTTGTATTTGTTACATAGTTCTCGTGCCGAGTTGAGCCATGTCAGTGCGTTGTCGTAGTCTTTTCGGGTGTTGTAACTATCTGCGAAGTCAACGTAGTCGCTGTAAATAATATTGGTTAGGTCGTTTGTTAGTCCTAATGTTTTGGTGTCTGGTGTCATCTTCAATATTTTGTCAATAATTTCTAATGCTCCGGTATAGTTGTCGTTGTCGTAATTTATTTTGGCGATTTGATAATGTGAAGGTGCATATTTAGAATTATAGCTTATTGATTTATTGAAATAGAATTGTGCCATCTGTGTTTTATTGACTTTTAACATGTCCATTCCTTTGAGATAAAAAAGTTCGTCGAATTGACTAATAATTTCTTCCGAGTTTTTCAAAAGTTCGGTGCTTTTTATTTTCAAAAGTTCGGATTTCCCTTTTAGGTCTTCAGGGTCGTTGCTGCCTACGGAGAGTGCGGCAAAAAAACCTTCGGATTTAAGCTTGTTGCATGTCCCAATGTTTTCGGTGGCAAAGCTTTTGTAGTCCAGAAAGTCTTCTAAGTTGTCCATTGCCAGCAGATTAGCTTTATCTATTTTTATTTTATCTACCTTATTAATAGCGGTTTGTATGTTTGCGCTTGCGGAGTAGTATTTCTCAATGTTTTTAATTTTTTTATCAAGTTCGTCTTTGTCTTTTTTAGAATAGATGAAGTTTATGTCGCTAATTTCTAACTTATAGCTTGGCGATTTTGCACCTGTCGGGTCGGGATATTGTTCTACGGTGACGCTTTTGGAGACTGCCGCTGTGCTAAGTCCTTGCACTTCTATATCGCTACCTACATAAGTTTGTATGGCTTCGCCGTTTTTCAAGTGCTTCAAATTAAAAGAGACTTGACTTGGATAAATATCGCTTATCGGAAAACCTTTATATGTAGCAGAGCTTTTCAAGGAATTAATTTGAACGAACACTTTGAGTTTTTGCTCTTGATTTTGATGGACAATTTCAAGTTTGATAGTGTAATCTATCGTTATAGTGGGAGAGGTGTTGCTGTTGACCGCGGCTACGAGCTGCATGACAGAAGAATTATTTGTAGAGGCGGTGCTTTTAATTTTAGATTTATCTGTTATCGTTTCGGTAAATCTAACTGTTTGCGCTTCGGTTTTTAGAAGGGCAATAAATACAAAAAAAAGGATAAAGACATTTTTTTTCATGGCATAAAATTTTTGTTTGTAATAAAAAACGATTTTTATAGATATTTATTTTATTGATTAATAACGTTTTTTTCGGCGGTTGGAGTGGTTGATGGCTTCTTTTTATTAATAATAGGACTTGCCAGAAGGAGTCCGGCTATCACGACAAAAATTCCTATAATATTGTACCCGTTTAGTTGTTGCTCTTCGGGTAAAATAAAGAAAGAAAACATGGCGGTAAAAATAGGGATTGTATTAGTCCACAACATAGATTGAACGACGCCCATTTTTTTAAGAGCATAAATAAAAAAGATATACGCTATAGTAGAGGCAAATAGTGCCAATTTGAAAACAGGTATAAACGGCTCCAAGCGAAACCCTACTCGCATAAAGTCTTGATAATCTAATATTAAAAAAGCCGGAATGAACCAGAGGATACCAAAAATATTTTGATAATTTACTACGGTCATTACATTGTAACGATTTGATATAGTAGAGACTAACAACGTATATGTTATAGCACTAAAAACAGCAATTGACAAGAAGAAGAAACCCTTAGGAGTAATTATTATAGACATGTCTTTTTTTATAATAACTAATAATATTCCTACGACAGAGACCATTGCGCCTATAATATTCATTATCGTTATTTTTTCTTTTTTGACGAAATAAGTTACAAACGGAGTGAATAGCGGAATTGTTGCCACAAAAACTGACGTTACTGTGGGCGAGGTATTCATCAGTCCATAGTTTTCACCTATAAAATATAAAAATGGTTGGAAGAATGCTATCAGCACAAAATATTTTAAATCTTTTGTTTTCACTTTCACCATGTTCTTAGAGAAGATATTTATCGCAAAAAGCATCAGTGAGGAAAGGATTAAGCGGAAGAGTAGAGTAGTGGAAGGATTATAATATTCAAATACTTCTAATGACCAGATATAAGAATATCCCCAGATGAGCATTGCTAAGAGCATTGCGGTTGAAATTTTGATTTTTTCTAACATAAAAAGTTTTTTAATTCAGTTCTACAAATTTATAATTATATATTAAAGTGTCAATTTTCATTTTGGTAGCAGACAGGCGTGCGTCGTGCAAATTATTGACAATCGCTTCGTCACGCGAGTTGAACGAGGTGTTGATGATGGCACGTATATTATGTTGAGCATCTAAAAGAGTTAAAATATCATATATAAATTTATTGTCGTCTCGTTCAAATATTGTTTGTATTCGGGCAGTGCCGTTTACATGCACTACTCCGCGGAGCTCTTTATGATATTTTTCTAATATATTAAATTCTAATAACATATATTTAGAAAGATGATTTATTTGGTTCAAACCTGTGAATAATTTTACGTTTTTTTCCAAAATGATAGGTGCTACGGGACGGTACCATTCTCGTTGTTTACAAGTGATGCTTATTTTGTGTGATAGATTTTTATCATTAGCAAGTGCTATAATACTTCGGTTTCCTAATGCGCGGGGTCCGATTTCGCCATAGTCGTTGCAAATAGCGATAATTTTTTTCTCTAATAATAGCGAGACCGTTTTTAAAATCAGTTCTTTATAGTCAGACTCTTCGGGTTGTTCAGATATTTCTAAATTCCAATTATTTAAAAATGGGGAGTGTTTGTCTATAATGTTTCCTTTTTTTATCTCTAAAAAAGTTGCTGCGCCGAGTGCTAGTCCGGTATCACTTGTGCAAGGCGGTATATATACGTCTTTAAATATCTTACTATTAACGATTTCCGTATTAGATACAATATTTAATGCCGAGCCGCCCGAATAGTATAAATAGTCGGTATTTGTCTGTTGTTGTAGCGATATTAATTTCTTTTTCAACTCTTTGGTAAAAAAGACTTGTACTGTGGCGGCAATATCTTGCAAAAATTTGTCGTGTGCGTTAAAATGTTTTTCTCCGAAATTAAATCTTTTGGCGGCTGCATGAAAGAACACCGATTTTTGTTCCCATATATCTGTAAAAAAATTATTCTCTATCAGCCATTGTTCTATTTCGCTGTCGTAATTGCCATACGCCGAATATCCCATGTATTTGCCGGGCAAGCTGTTATGATGTGGACGTGAGACATTTAAGATAAAAAAGTTTAACGCATTAGCATTGTAGAGTGTGGACAAATATTTCATGTCGTAGCCATATTCAACATTTTTTAGTGTCTCGTTTTTCCATGTCCACGCCGAGAAATTGGATTTGCTGGCTCCGCCGTCAAAATGTATGAGTAAGCTATTCTCTTTGAAGATACCAAAAAAAAGGACACAGCTGTAAATGTGTGCCAACTCATGATTGAGAACATACGAAGGGGTTATTTTTCCGAACCAGCGACAATAGCCGAGTTCAAGGTCTGTTTTTAAATTGTCGTTCATCGGGGCTTCAAATCGTATTTTTCCATCGTCAGAGATGAAGGCACGTCCTATCTCGTTATCTACAAAGATAATATCATATTCGCACTCTTCATTGGTTATCAAATCTTCGTCTTTAAGTAAAAAATATATATTTTTGTGCATCGTATTGTCTAATTTCTTGCGTGTTATACGTTCTAAGGCAGTAAACTTCTGCACTACTCCGTCACGCATGAGACAAATAGAATGGTCATGTACCAACTCCGGATAGCCCGAATTATTAATATCTTGAATACCGTAAACCGCTAAACTTGCTCGCATGCCTATTTTTTTTTATTTTTTTGCAAAGTTAATTTTTTTTTCGTATCTTTGCGGTAGTAAATAAAAAAATAATAATTATTGTATGAAAATAAAAAAAGATATTGTCGGTAAAATACTGACAGAAGTATATAAAGATGTAGCACCTGTGATAATAGAAACTCCGAGTGAACAGCGAAATTTTATAGAAGAACTGATAAAGAATATAAATAAAGCAGGTAGAAGTCATGACCTAAATGCGTCTAAATCTACGTCTTATTCAAGTAACCGAAGCAAAGAATATATCAATGCAGCAATATATTGGCATGGCGATTACTCGGATAACAAAATGTACATACGATTTAAAGACAATACGCTGATGATGGCAGACCATGTAACAGAGGTTGCTATCGACGGCTCAATCCCGAAGATTTTAGAACTGTACGATAAAATGGAGGTAGAACGCGAAAAAGTGAAATTTGAAATAGATAAAAAAGAAAAGATTAAAAAGCTTAAAATAAATGCAATAGAATCGGTAGTGATAGAATTAGCCAAAAAAGATAAATTTGAATACTATATAGACAATAACAGCATACGAGTCAATTTACACATAAAAATAAGTTCTATAACGTCACTTATAATTTTAATACCGTTTTCTAAATTCCAAGAGGCGATAGGAAAAGTTAGCGAAACCATACAAACAATACGTAACCTGACCGAGCAAGGATTACAATTCAAAATCAAAGGAGCAGCAAGAGTACAATGGAATCAAGTGTTCTGATTTTATTTCATTTATTAGGTTACACTTCTTTGCGAGACTCTGCGTGAAATATTTGATTATCAATTTCTCGCAGAGTTTCGCAAAGAAAAAAGTGTAACCTACTTTTAAGCGGTTATGAAAGATGCCAAACAATTTTAATGATATTTTTAATCTTGAAGTAAACTTTTTAGAATAAAAAAATTTTCAAATAGTCAAGCCATTTGAAATGGTTGAAACTGTTTGCACCGTACTCTGATTTTCACCCTGCCAGCGTTTTTTTCACGCTGGCAGGGTTGAATGGCTTCTTGTCTTAATTCCTTTTTTATTCTTGATATATTTCATTTTTTAGATTATATTTGCACAATAATATTAATTTTTTTTAATTTCTTTTGATATGAAAAATTTATGCCTTTTGTTATGTGTTTTGTTTGCTAATGTTTATTCGTTTTCGCAAACTATTGAAGCAACAACTACAAGTGCTTTAAGTATTGATATTTACAAAGTTGATGTTGTAACTCCCGCAGTTACAGGTGTGGACGTGGACACTGACATTCCCCTCTCGGGAAAAAGTTATACTAATCGGTATGCCTTGATTATTGGAAATGAAAATTATTCTGTTTTTACTAAAGTAGATTTTGCCTTGAATGATGCTAATGTCTTTGAAAAATATGCAAAAAATATATTAGGCATCCCTGCCGAAAATATTATAAATTTGAGAGATGCTAATTCGGATGAGTTCAAAGCAAATATAATCAAGTTTGCTAAACTTATTCAATTAGAAAAAGGAAATGGTGAATATTTTGTCTATTATTCCGGACATGGAGATTATGAAGTGATAAACGGAGACACAGCAGTCTATCTTTTACCGGCTTCGGCGTATGAAACAGCGTCGGGGATTAAGCTGGAAGAATTTTATGCTAAATTATCTGAACATGATTCGAAAAAAGTAGTTGTTTTTTTAGATGCTTGTTTTAGTGGAGGAGGACGGACTGGAGATTTAGTTATAGGAAGGTCGCCGCTTAGAATAAATGTTAATCCTGAAAAAATTAATAATAAACTTATCATCTTGGCAGCATCCTCCGAAAAACAAATTTCACAACCATACACCGAAAAACAACATGGCTTGTTTACTTATTATTTACTTTCTAAACTAAAAGAGACAAAAGGTGATATTACTTACGGCACACTGTCATATGAAGTGATTAAAAGTGTTACAAAAACATCTTTGCTTTCAACTTCTCAAAAATTCGAAGAACAAGTACCAACAGTTAATGTCGGAATTACTTTAGAAAAACAATGGAGCAATTTGAAGGTAAACGACTAACAAACATTAACTTTTCCAAAGTTTAAAACAGGTACGTTTATTTTGTTGTAAAGATGAGTTTTATTTTTCCTGCAAGTTTTATGAACATTTTTTTAGTGGCGTTAGCCACGACATCTTTGTAGAAATTTAAAATTGTGGTAACTATTTAGCAACGTAGTTGCGTAATCTTTGTAGAAAATATGTAACCTCCACATTACTCATCGTTACAAAGATTTCGGTGCTACGCACCTTTTGTTTTTTCGTTATTTTTTCTACAAAGATGACGCAACTACGTTGCTAAACAAAATATATACATAAAACAAGCAGGAAAATATTATTTCAAAAAAATCGTCAAAATAAACTTACCAGTTTAAAACTTTGGAAAAGTTGAATAAATAATAATAAAATTATAACAGCATGAAAAAAACACTTTTTTTATTTTTTTTAATATTAATAGGCGCAAACAGCGCCTTCGCGCAGACTATTACGGGAGTAACATCTAAATTAGACGGAAAGAAGGTGATTATTAATTACAACATTACGGGGGCAACGACTGGACAAACTTTTGATGTAACGCTCTGGTATGGAACTACTAAAACTACTACTACTAAACAAGCTTTTTCTTGCACAGGAGACATAGGGGAAGGAGTAACGGCAGGAACAGCCAAAAAGATTACGTGGGACGTAACAGAAGACATGGACAAACTTACCGGTAATTATTTTTTTACCGTAAAAGCTGAAATTGTGCAACCTAAACCTACCACAGGAACACTTAAGTTGATTTCCGAAATTGCAGGAAGTTATTATATTGACGGCACTTATAAAAAGATGATTACCGAAAACAGCACTACGACAACTACCGATTTGAGTGCAGGTAAACATACCCTGAAAATTACCGGAACACAAAACTGGACTGAAACAGTGGACATTACTGCAGGAGAAACAACCGAAAGTACAGCCAAAAAAACTATTACAACAGGTAATTTAAAACTTATTACTGAAATTGCAGGTAAATTTTATATTGATAACGTGTTTAGAAAAACTCTTACAGCTAACACTACCGAAAATGTTACCGACTTAGAATCCGGAACATACACTATTAAGATTGCCGCAACACCCGAATTTACGCAAACTATAACTATTAAAGCAGGCGAAACCACAACGGTAACAGCAAAAGCAGTAAAAGTTATTAACCTCCCAGAAATGGTGAAAATAACAGGCGGTACTTTTACGATGG
>DYQJ01000143.1 GCA_020719345.1 Draconibacterium orientale
TCTACAAAGATGACGCAACTACGTTGCTAAATAAAATATCTACATAAAACAAGCAAGAAAATATTATTTCAAAAAATAGTCAAAATAAACGTACCTGTTGAAAACTTTGCGAAACAAATAACGCACGAATTAGAAAGCTTGTACGAAAAAGTTAAATATAATGAACTGAATATCAACACCAAAATAATCAATATTACATTAGAAGCAATAGACCTAATATTAGAAATGCTTGACAAAGAAGATAAACTTGACGAACAAAATCTCCTCCTCTACAATAAAATTGTTGCCGAAATTAAAAATATTCAAAACAACGAAGAAACGACTATAAATACCGAAACAGAATTATACTCTGAAACCAACCAAGATATTGATAATAACAAAGATAACTGCGTATATTATCTTATACAATCCCAAAGAAGACGTGCTTGTAAGAGGAATTAAGCCATTTACTATCTTCGAAGAACTGCAAGAAATAGGACTATTCAAAGCATTTCCTTTCACCGACAAAATGCCGGATATAGAAACTATAGATTTAGATAAATTCTTCCTATACTGGGAGATATTTTTTGTGGGACAAACATCAGAAGATGACGTAAAAGACGTATTTATGTTCTATTACGAAGACGAATATTTAATAGAAAAGATAAGTTTTGCCGATTTTTTTACCGAAGATAAAGCACTGACAAAATATAAAATAATAGAACATCAAAAAATATCAATAGAAAAGTTGCGCAGTCAAACTACCGAGATGATTGAAAAATTAGGTATAAACATTAATATTGCAACCGCTGAAAAAACTGCTCTACCTAATATTATTGAAATACCGGCGACAAAAAAAGTAGAGATACCTATTCAAACAATTATAAAAGAAAGCACCGAAACCTCCTCCAAACCGATAGAAAGTATTAAAGTCTCCTCCGCTAAATTAGATGAACTTATCAATCTCGTAAGTGAACTCGTAACGCTAAACTCCGGTATGGAAATTCTGGCAAAGGAAATAAAACATGAAAGACTTTTGCGAGATATCAAAGAAGTAACCAAACTCTCCAAACGATTCCGAGACAACGCATTAGAACTCAGACTCGTCCCAATAGAAACGATGATGATAAAATTCAAACGAATGATTAGAGATTTATCTATTAAGCTGAACAAATCGGTAGAATTTATCATAGAAGGCAGTAAAACAGAATTAGACAAAAATATTATTGACAAATTAGAAGCCCCGCTAATGCACATTATACGGAATGCGATAGACCATGCAATAGAACCACAAGAAGAAAGAATAGCGCTTAACAAGCCCGAAACTGGAGTAATTAGATTAATAGCTTTTTACTCCGGCGCAAATGTATTTATACAAATACAAGATGACGGAAGAGGTATAGATACTGAAATGATACGACAAAAAGCCATAGAAAAAAATATCATCGCACATAATCAAGTACTTACCGAGAAAGAAATATATGAAATTATTTTTCTACCCGGATTTTCAACATCTAAAAATCTCACCGAATAGGGATGGACATAGTAAAAAAAGAAATCTCTGAACTTAGAGGCGAAATAGACATAACATCAGAAAAATTTTTGGGAACAAGTGTCACCTTAAAACTCCCGCTTACGCTATCTATTATTGACACGTTATTTGTAAAAATAGACAAGTGGCAAATATTGATTCCGCTATCAGCCGTACTGGTCTGCAAACGAATTAATCTGTCCATAGAAAAAATACGAAATTTAGAATTTGAAAATAAAATTCTATCTATTTTTGACTTGCGAAAAATATTAAATCCAAACACCCGAACCGAATTTGTTAAACAAATAGTTATTATAAGTAGCAACAAACGTTGTTTTGGTATTATTGTAGATGAAATTATTTCCGAGCATCAAGCTGTGATAAAACCGCTTGGACACTTGCACAAAAACCAAAAAATTCTCTCCGGCGCAAGCATACTCGGAGACGAAACACTTGCTCTGGTCATTGATGTAAATGCAATTTATAAAACCGAATAAATAATTTATAGGATATGCAAAATTACACTATTTTTCTCGTCAACGAACGGCTGTTCGCAATAAAAGTTAATAATATAGTTAAAGCTACTCGCGACAATAAGATTTTTCCAATCCCGAAAGATTATGATTTTATAGAAGGAATAATTAATTTTAGCGGCTCAATTATCACTGTCATTGATATTTGTAAGAAGTTTGATTTTTATAACAACAATTATAAGAACAATACTCTGCTGATATTGGTAGCGTATAAAAATAGTGACCAAAATTCAAATTTACTGATTTTTCATATATACAAATATTTTTTTATATATCTGATTTTCAATAATATAACATTTAAAATGTATATACAAAATTATAAATAAACGAATTTTATAAGTACTTGAAAATAAAATAAATAGCGTGTTTAGTCACCATTATTTTACGCTACCAATTTTTTTAGCAATTATTATGTCAATTTTTCCGAGTTCCATGTTTTTGCCGTATTCGTATATTCGTGGACAAGTAGAGCATTTTAAATTACAATGATTAGTAAGTTCTAACATAATATTATATGGATATGCTACTTTAGTAGATTTAGTAAACTTGTAGAAAAAATGTTTTATCTTATTAAAGATATATCCAAAAAAATGCTTGTTCTTTGGGAGATTTTTAATTCTTTTTATCGCTTTTTTAATTTTTCGTTTGTTCATTTTTTAATGTTTCATTAATGAATTTCAAAATAAAAAAACGACATTTTACAATGTCGTTTCTTTTATTATTTAACTAATTTTAGTTAATTCGGCGTCGAACCAAGCTAACGCTTTGTCAGTCCATTTGTAATGAGTTTTTGCATACTCGATAGTTCTTTTTTGCATCTCCATAAAATCTGCGGATGTCATGAGATTTGCGAACACTTTGTGAGCATCATCAAAAGATATTAATGGATTTTTTTCACCTGCCACTGCTTCGTTCATAATTGCAAGAATACCTGCATCGTATTTAACGCCTTCAATTTCTACAAGAACTGCCATGTTATTTATTTTTTTGAGTTAATATTTTACAATTCCAAAAATATATTTTTTTTCTAATAAAAAAAAATAAAACAATGTTTTTTTTTTTTACTAAGAGAAGAAATTTTTATAAAATACCCCAGTCATCATATACTCCCTAAAATTAGGACTTTTATTCGCAATAATTGGATTCAATCACTTGATTATAAAACTTCTGCCAGCAGAGCTTATCTAATGAGGGCAAAAATAAATAAAAAATATTGATTAAAAAGTATAATTCAAAAATAAATGTTTAACTTTGGGCAGAAAAGATAAAAAAGAATTGAAAGTTTCCACCTTATTTTATCTCGGTTACTGTCTTATCTATGGGAAGTAGTATAATAATAACGAATGGAATAATTTATGGATTAAAAAAATGTGGCTTAGTAAAATTAAAAAAATAACTTCTGAATTTATAGTTTACAACTACTTGATATTCAAGCAAAAGCCAAATTATAATTCTTAATTTATAATTTACTTAATCACTTAAAAATTTACACTACCAATGATTTTATTCAAAATTTATTTAATGAGTTTTATAAAAATATTGAGTTAGAAAATAATATTGAGGCAGAAAAATATTTAAAACTTTTAAAAACAAAAATGTTAGGCAATAATCCTGAAATTTTAAAAGCCGAAACAATGTTTAATTTAATGGATATATAAAAATGAGATATAGTGTTCCTAATTCATTTGTGGAATTCAACTTTGGCAAAGTTTTACACAAAATACATTTTTTTATATACAAATCAATAGACGATATAAAATTTATTGAATATTGCGAAATTGTTAATTATTTTCTTAAAAAAGCATTAAAAAAATCGGAGTAAAATATACTATAAACGGCAACTTGCCAAAGTTTTCAACTTTGGCAAAATTTTCCACAAAAATCATTCAAGAACCATTTTTATAAAATACTCCGCCGACATTTTAAATGCCGGCAGAGTTTAGAAGATGCAATTATAATTTAATTATTTTTTCAACTATTTTACCCTTTTCGGTAGAAATGTTTATAAAATAAATTCCTTTTTGCAAATTAGAGATGTCAAGTTTCATGTATTCAGCTTTTTCTTCAGTACTGTATATTTCCTTGCCTAAGATGTCAGATATAGATATGCCAATGATTTGAACATCGGATTCTATATTTAAAATGGCATTTGTAGGATTTGGATATACTTTGCAATTATTAGTTAAATTTTTAATATCATCAACAAGCACAATGAAAGTAACGGTTGTTTTTACCGGAGTTTCAAGTGAATTGTTAGACATATCAACTAATTCTAATTCAACAACATAAGTGTTGTTTGGTAAGTCAAGAAGTTCTATGGAAGTATTATTAGTATATTCCGATGCTTGCGAGTTGATGGTATATTTAACCTGTCCGTCTGTTCCTAATATAAAATTAGCGACAGTAAATTTTATTGTAACATCATTATTTGTTAAAGTAGAGTTATTAATAGGTTCGTCAACCTTAATAGTTGGAGTAGTAACCACAATAATTTCTATGTCTCCCATGTCACGTAAAACAATTTGATAACCTGCATTCGGGTCACTTGCATTAAATTGTCCCAATATAGAATTGATATTAACATATTCGGTAGGAATAGGTTTTCCTATGGCAGGGTTTGAGCTGGTGGCAGTTCTTAAAATTAAATCATTTGTTCCATCAGTTAGCGTGTAATTCTTATTAGCTTCGAAGTTACCTGTTTCTTTAAATTTAACATTTTCTATTCTAACATGTTCGGATTCATAATTTTCTCCTGCTTGTGCAATAGTAATTATTTGCGGAATAGGGAGTTGATTTTCAGAAGAATTAACCGTTATCTCGTTCGGAATAATTTGCATTAGATTATTAAATATTGCAATTTTACCTATGACAGTTATTTCATCGCCTCGTTTTACATTCGCAGCAATAGCAGAGAAAACATCTATACCTGCTGTTGGGTCTTGCAAATAACGGTTGTTACCTAATTCGGCGCCATTAAGGACAATACCTTTAACTTTAACGTAGGCGTCCACCGCTTGAGTTCTTGCTTCTGCTATGGTAGAAAGATTAAGAACATTAATATTGAAAGCTATTGATTTAGATGCGAGTTCTATTCCTTGGTCATACATTTTAACAACAAGAGAGTGAGGTCCGTTTGCAAGTCCGCTTAGTGCGATAGGAGAAGTAGTTTGTATTTCATTAAGATTATTATCTAATGAATATTTGAAGATTGCTGTTTCCGGGTCATTCAAGTATGTGAAAGTAACGTTTAGATTGTCCACAAAAAACATTTGATTATTAGCCGGATACGTGATAGTAATCATCGGTTCGGTAGTAGCATATTGTGTCCAGTTGATATTATCTATAGAAACTTGTCCTGCTCCTGCCGGTTGTACGAATTTTATTACAAAGTCGCCTGGTTGATTGACTATTATATCTCCAGAGTTTTTCACTACGTTTTGTTCACCCGAAGAAGTGACTGTAGCCACTTGTACGTCATTAACAAAAACTTGTAAATTAACATTAGCTGAGAAAGGTTGCATATATTCAAAGTTCATAACTCCGCATCCTCCTGCTATGTATCCGGATTTAACTTCGGCAACAGGGGTTTGGTCTTTACCAAGACAAGGTGAGCTTCCTGCAATAGGTTTGTCTCCTCTACATTTAGTATAAGCCCAAGTAGAACCGTCATTACCAACAAAAGTACCTGTATTGTAAGCGGTTGCTGTTTCAGTATAATTAGTAAAATCTTCCATTCCTCCTGGTAGTAGTTCTTGGAAAGTAACTTCTGTAGTAGCATTACCCAAGTTAATAGAAGTAGCAGTGATGGTAATCGTTTCTATATAGTCGTACATTAAATCAGAGAAAGTTACCTCGCTTGTGTTTGCTGTTATCGTTGCTTGTAAATCGGGATTTAAAACACTTGTTAATGTTCCGTTTACGGATATTTCGCTGAGCGTAACAGTTACATTTTCAGTTACATTAGCAGGTTCGCCGTTTTCTGCTTGTGCTTCTACAACTAATTTGAAAGCTGTATTAACAATTGGCGAAGCCGGTGTTACACTTTTTACAACTATTTTAGTAGCAACAAGCGGTTCTTTAACTATGTAAGTCTTTTCTGAAGAAGTAGTAGTATTTGCTTCGTTGTCGGTAGCCGATATAGTGAAGAATACATTTGTACCGTCAACTTGTTGCGGGATTTTACCTGTATAAGTTCCTTTTAATAAAGTCATTGTGATAGGATTAGTTAATACTCCAGATGCGGTACCCCAATTAATAACGGCAGATTGTATTGTTCCATTGTCAGTGATGTCGGCTGTGACAGTAACTTCGTCAGCCGGTGTAGGATTTGTAGGAGTGAAAAGAATATTAGTTATTTGCGGCACAGTTATTTCACCTTGATTACCGGATAATTTAATATCATCTATTCTAATTGCAGTTCCACCGGATTTTACCCATCGTACTTTTAAGTCCGCTATTTGTGCTTCTATAGGCAATTCTATTACAGGCGCCATGTACCATCCTATAGGTGCATTTGCTGCTTCGTTGAAAGTAAACGGAATATTAATCCATGCGGTTCCGTTCCAGTAGTCAAAAGTAAGTGTAGGTAAAAGAGAAGCACTTATTTTTCTATATGCAAAAGCAACTTCCATGTCGGAGCAATTAGAAGCATCTATACCTTCTATAGCGAAACCATAGCTTCCGGATGTATTTGTACTTGTAAAAAATACGTTAGCTAAACCGGATGCACCTTCATAATTAGATGCGTCAGTAGCTCTTATGTCAGCCGGATTTGCGATTTCACCTTTTGTCATAGTAAATTGGTCGTTGTCAAAACCATCTGCTGTTTCGTGATTTGCAAGTAAAGTAGTACCTCCAACAGTTCCTATAGTTTCATAGAAAATAACCGGTAACACGACAGGTTCAGGTTTTGTTTGCGTGATTTTATCAGCTGCTAAGTAGAAATTATTATCTTGCCAAGTAAATGAAGCGTCGTCACTTGCGTCTATCCATATTTCTTGAGTTTCAGTTGTGAAAGTAGGATTAGAATTAAAATCTCCTGTTGCTTTTTGATATTTAGTAACATTGTCTTGGAACATTCTAATTTGATAAGTAAGCGTAGTTGCTTTTGTATAAGTAACATTCACTTCTGTTTTCCACCATTCTGGGTTTTGTGGGTCTACTTGCATGGTTGCCGATGTCCAGTCTGCGCTTGCAAAAGGTCCCCAAACTTGCGGAGCATTCGGATTGTTATCTAACCATGTCGGTGCTTTGAAATAAAAAATAACATTTTGCGGTGCGGCTGTTACTGTCCCTGCACACATTACTGCTTTGCTGTCAGCACCGACAGATGTAATTGTAATATCTTCGCTTGTGTATGCTCCTTCAGTTAGTCCGAGTTTTAGACGAACATAAATAGTAGTTTCTGCTATTTCAAATGATTTTCCCTCGACATAATTCTCCAAAGTAATAGTGTTTGTAAAATCTGCTCCAGATGTTTTAGAAATTTCAAAATGTTCAGGCGCAGTGATAACAATGTTATTAGTTAAATTATCTCCGGCTACGGTAAAAGTTTGTTCCGGCGAGGTAACACTTCCTTCTTCATAAGTAAATCCGGAGAGCGAAGTTTTAGAGACAGTGATATAAGGAGTAGTAATAATAGGAGTGACTGTTCCTGAGCAAATAACTTTTTTAGTTTCTGCATCTGTGGAAGTAATGCTTATTTCTTCATTATTATAATCTCCCGCAGTTAGTCCAGTTTTCAATCTGACGTAGACAGTAGTTTCTGCAAGTGCGTTATCTGTTTTTGTAAGAAGAACAGAATTAGCGTAGTCAGTAGATGATGTTTTAGATACTTCATAATTAGCAGGAGCAGTGACAGTTACGTCTGCGGTTAAATCGGTACCTGATACGGTAAAAGATTTTTCTATTGACGAAGTTGCTCCAAGTTCATAACCAAAACCTGTTAACGCAGTTTCAGATACGATTAAAGCAGGCGGAGTTGTTGGTTTAGCTGCTGTAATTTTATCAGCTGCTAAGTAGAAATTATTATCTTGCCAAGTAAATGAAGCGTCGTCACTTGCGTCTATCCATATTTCTTGAGTTTCAGTTGTGAAAGTAGGATTAGAATTAAAATCTCCTGTTGCTTTTTGATATTTAGTAACATTGTCTTGGAACATTCTAATTTGATAAGTAAGCGTAGTTGCTTTTGTATAAGTAACATTCACTTCTGTTTTCCACCATTCTGGGTTTTGTGGGTCTACTTGCATGGTTGCCGATGTCCAGTCTGCGCTTGCAAAAGGTCCCCAAACTTGCGGAGCATTCGGATTGTTATCTAACCATGTCGGTGCTTTGAAATAAAAAATAACATTTTGCGGTGCGGCTGTTACTGTCCCTGCACACATTACTGCTTTGCTGTCAGCACCGACAGATGTAATTGTAATATCTTCGCTTGTGTATGCTCCTTCAGTTAGTCCGAGTTTTAGACGAACATAAATAGTAGTTTCTGCTATTTCAAATGATTTTCCCTCGACATAATTCTCCAAAGTAATAGTGTTTGTAAAATCTGCTCCAGATGTTTTAGAAATTTCAAAATGTTCGGGCGCTGTGATAACAATATTATTAGTTAAGTTAGCTCCTGCAACGGTAAATGTTTGTTCAGGCGAGGTAGCACTTCCTTCTTGATAGGTAAATCCGGAGAGAGAAGTATTGCTTACATTTAAAGTAGGCGTTGCAGTAGAAGTCGGGAATAAATCTGCCCATGTAGTTGCAACACGAATTCCGTCTACAGTTATTCTTTGTGCTACATTGTATTGACGTACTCCAATTGAACCGATAGTTACAGCTGTTTCAGTATAAAAGTGGTCTGCATTCGTTGGTTCTGTAGTGGTTACTGCATTAAGTATGTACAAGTAACTTTTTAAAGCTGTTTTATCATACTTAATAACAACTAATGTAGTAACTCCTGGGGTTATAGCTTTATAATCGGCATCTTGCGGTGGCGCTCCACTTCCTCCGCCTAATGCTATTCCGGTACCTGTTACATTGACCCATAGACGTCCGTAATGCACAGTAGACATAGTAGCTGGTCCGAAATGCAAAAAATAACCGGCGGCATTATGTCCTGTTGTTGTTTTCATCAAAAAAGCGGCATAAACAGTATTTGCTTCTGTAAATGTTCTATTCAAATCTTCGCCGGTGTTATTTAATCCTGCTGCTAATCCTATTCCGGAAGATGCGTAACCTTGAAATTCAAGTCCGGGTGCAACTGTTACAATAGAATTTGTTGTTCCATTGTGTACGCTCCATAAATTGTCTGTCAGCTTAGCCCCTCCAACATCTCCCGGAAAGTTGAAGTTTTCTTCTAATAACAAGCTTTGTGCATTACTTTTGTTTATTATGGCAAAAGTAAAAATCAAAGCACTCAATAAAAATAAAAATCTGTACTTCATAAATTATAAGATTTAAAAAATTTTAAAAAAAATTTACCAAATATAATAAAAAAATAGACAACAAATAAAAAATGGAAAAAAATGTTACAATTTTTTTATTCCTCAAAAATACATGGTTAATTAATGGTAGTCCTAAACAAGTAATGTTAAATTGGCATGTTTCATTTATTAGGTTACACTTCTTTGCGAAACTTTGCGAGACTCTGCGTGAAATATTTGATTATCAATTTCTCGCAGAGTTTCGCAAAGTCTCGCAAAGAAAAAAGTGTAAACTACTTTTAAGCGGTTATTAATGTGAAACTCCTATCGGAGTTAAAAAATATACACATAATTTAGCCATGTCTTTAGCATTGTTTGAATCAAAGTTTTGTAAATATTTGGTAGCGTATAAAAATAGTGACCAAAATTCAAATTTACTGATTTT
>DYQJ01000144.1 GCA_020719345.1 Draconibacterium orientale
AAAAGAGATAAAAATTTATCATCTTTTTGTGGAATTAACAGATTTTTAGACAAAAAACTTAGCTCTTTTATATTTGAAAAAGTTGATATTTCCGAAATAATGAATTAATTAAGATTTGACAACTTTTAAAAGTTGTCAAATCTATAACTATAAAACAGACGACAATAAAATTAACTATTACACGTTAATTGTTCCTTATTTTATTTCTTTTGTCGGCGGAGTTTCTGTTTTTGGAGCTTCTTCTTTTTTTGGTTCCTCTTCATTCTGTGCCGCTTTCTTAAATTCTTTTATTCCTTCTCCTATTCCTTTGAACATTTCCGGAATTTTTTTACCACCAAAAAGTAACAGTATTACTAATACTATTAGCAATATTTGAAACGGTCCTACCATTCCTAACACAACAAATAAATTCATATCGTTATAATTTTTTGTTAATAATAACGCAAATATACAAAAAATATTTACATAAATAAATTTTTTATCTAAGAAAAAAATATAGATAGCGTAAAATAATGGTGACTAAACACGCTATTTATTTTATTTTCAAGTACTTATAAAATTCGTTTATTTATAATTTTGTATATACATTTTAAATGTTATATTATTGAAAATCAGATATATAAAAAAATATTTGTATATATGAAAAATCAGTAAATTTGAATTTTGGTCACTATTTTTATACGCTACCAAAATATAGAAATATTTTATTGAAAAAAACTTTTTTTTATTTTCAAAAAAATTAATTTTACAAAAAATTTAATCTAATAACGATGTCAGATAAAATAAAAACAATATTAATAGATGACGAGAAGAGCAGTTTGATAATTTTGGAAAAACTTATCGCCCGATGTTGTAGCAATATAGAAATAATAGGTAAAGCCCAATCGGTTGCTTCGGGAATAGAAATAATCAATGAACAGTCGCCAGATTTAGTCTTTCTTGATATAAATATGCCCGATGGAGATGGATTTGAAATTTTAGAAAAAGTAGATAAACGTGATTTTGAAGTTATTTTTACTACCGCTTATGATAAATATGCCATCAAAGCTTTTGAATTTGCGGCATTGCATTATCTACTCAAGCCAATAAACTCGGAAGACCTTAAAGATGCGATAGATAGATTTCACGAAGTAAAAAAAGAAGACTACTCTGATAAATTAAATGTCTTTAACGAGAATAAAAATCTTGACCGAATGATTTTACCCTCAGCAAACGGTCTATCTATAATAGATATTAACGACATTATCCGTTGCGAGTCAAGTAACAATTACACCACTTTTTATCTTAAAAATAACGAAAAAATAATCGTCTCCAAATCTATTAATCTCTACGAAAAAATTTTGTCGGACTCGCATTTTTGCCGAATTCACAATCAACATATAGTCAATTTGAAATATATTAAAAAATATGTCAAAGGAAGAGGCGGATATGTTGTCATGCTTAACGACACGCATGTAGATGTCTCCGAAGGCAGAAAAAAAGACTTCATGACAAAACTTAGCAAATATGCTATGGGATAACAATATCATTAATAAACAAATAAATATAGCTATGCAACAAAAATTCTATTTTGTATGTAAAAAGTGTAAAAATATTATCGCCGGATTTGAAATGTGGTTTGAGCATGGACAAAAATGTCCTAAATGCGGAAGTAACTGGGTAGAAACAATTTATAATCAAGACAAAGACCTTCTTAAAAGTCTGATTTACGACAAAAGTAATGTCAAAAATCTATGGCATTATTTTGACTTCTTGCCACTTAACGATAAATCTAATATTGTCACCACAGACGAAGGAACTGCTCCTGTACAACAATGGGAATTCTTAGAAAAATTTGCAAAAGACAGATATAACGTCAATTGCAAAATATATGTCTTTCGTAATGACGTCAATACAGGTACCGGAACGTTTAAAGACATAGCCGGAACTCTGGCAGCCAGTGTCCTCAAAGAACATGGAATCAAAGAATATGTCGTGGCAAGTACAGGAAACACCGCGAATGCGTTTGCTCATTATCTCGCCGCCGCCGGAATAATGTTATACGTCTTCATGCCACATGACGCCCTCAAAGCAAACGAAGCAGAGGTCAACAGCTACGGACAAAAATGCTTTAAAGTGCAAGGAGATTATCATTTTGCTAAAAAAGTTGCAGCTGAGTTCGCTAAAAAGCATAATATACTCATCTCCGGCGGAAATATTGACCCGCTACGAGTAGAATCCAAAAAAACATGGGTATTTGAGTGGTTACGTCAAATGTCTGATTTCCCAACAGTTTATTTTCAAGCGCTTAGCGGTGGAACAGGACCTATAGCAATAGAAAAAGCAATAGAAGAATTACAAAAATACGGAATAGATAGAAAAGTTCCGCGTTTCATATCCGTACAACCGGACAAGTGCGCACCAATGGCACATGCATGGCAAAAAGCGAAGCAAAATAATTTTCCAAACGGCTGGCAACATGACTACCCGATTTATGAAAATCCGATAACTTCAGTTCCTACTCTCGCAACAGGTAATCCGGGAAACTATCCTATAATAGCTGACCTTACTCGCAAAACAGATGGAGATATTATCATTTTTGAGGAAGACAAATTAATTGACTTGGCACGTCTTATTGCATTTGAAACAACTGTCAGAATAGGACCCGCATCGGCTGTCACAATAGGCGGATTTTTTGAAGCTTTAAAGAAAGGATTAATATATGAAAATGACGTAGTTATGCTCAATATTGGAGAAGGAGTCCGAAGAGCGCCCGACTTCATGGAACAAATGATTTACACCACTGAAAATGTCAGCAACATAGAACAATGCAGACGAGTAGACCGAAATGATGTCAAAAAACAACTATGGGACAAAATTATTTAATTTAAAATAATTATTATGAACGCATTTGAAATCAGCGGCGGAAAGCAACTAAAAGGAGAAATCTTCCCGCAAGGTGCTAAAAATGAAGCTTTACAAGTCATCTCCGCATGTTTGCTTACTGATAAGACAATTACAATAAACAACATTCCTAATATTTTAGATGTGATTAAATTGATTGAACTGCTGCAAAAAATAGGGGTGCAAGTGCAAAAAAATAATTTGCACTCATATACTTTTAAAGCCGAAAAAATTGATTTACAATATCTTAATACGACAGAATACCGCAAACATGCAGCAAGTTTACGCGGCTCGGTTATGCTGGTAGGTCCACTGTTAGCACGATTAGGAAAAGCGTATCTACCTAAGCCGGGAGGAGACAAAATAGGACGCAGACGTTTGGATACCCACTTTATCGGATTCCAGAAACTCGGAGCAGTATTCAACTTTGATATTAACGAAAACTTTTATGAAGTTCACGCAGATAAGCTCAAAGGAACTTATATGCTCTTAGACGAAGCATCTGTCACCGGAACAGCCAATATATTAATGGCTTGCACAACTGCCGAAGGGAATACTACTATTTACAATGCCGCATGCGAACCTTATATTCAACAACTTTGCATCATGCTCAACAACATGGGAGCAAAAATATCAGGAATCGGCTCCAATTTGCTCAACATACAAGGGGTAAGCACGCTAAACGGATGCACTCACACATTGCTACCCGATATGATAGAAATTGGAAGTTTCATCGGACTTGCCGCCATGACACAATCGGATATAACTATCAAAAATGTTGCTTTTCAACAACTCGGCATGATTCCAGAAGCTTTTAAAAAACTCGGTATCAAGATGCAACTTATTAATGACGACATACATATACCTGCACATGAACATTACGAAATAGAAAATTTTATTGACGGTTCTATTTTAACGCTCGCAGATGCACCATGGCCTGGACTTACTCCAGACCTTCTAAGTGTCCTGTTAGTAGTAGCCACACAGGCAAGAGGCAGTGTACTGATACATCAAAAAATGTTTGAGAGCCGACTCTTCTTTGTTGATAAACTGATAGACATGGGCGCCAAAATTATTCTTTGCGACCCGCACAGAGCTACGGTCATCGGAATAGATAAACAATATAAACTAAGACCTACAACCATGTCATCACCGGACATCAGAGCCGGAGTAGCACTGCTTATTGCCGCACTCTCCGCCTCCGGAAAAAGTATTATTCATAACATTGAACAAATAGACAGAGGATACGAAAACATAGAAGAACGTCTGATAAATTTAGGAGCTAATATTAAAAGAATAAACTATTAAATATTATTAAAATGTACCAAAAAATAATTAATAAAGAAGCAAAAATATCGGTCATCGGATTAGGGTATGTAGGATTACCTATCGCCATAGAATTTGCTAAGCAATTGCCTGTCATCGGATTTGACATCAAAGAAGACAGAATACTGATGATGAAAAACGGAGAAGACCCAAGCAAAGAAGTGGCAACCGAACAATTTAAAAACTTAGACTTAGAGTTCACCTGTGACTACTTGCGACTAAAAGATGCTGCCTTTCATATCGTAGCAGTACCTACTCCAATAGATGAACATAATCTGCCGGATTTGAAACCACTGATATCTGCATGTCATACCGTAGGAAAAATATTGAAAAAAGACGACTATGTAGTCTTTGAATCAACTGTTTACCCGGGATGTACCGAAGAAGATTGTGTTCCTGTATTAGAAAAAATATCTGGACTAAAATATATTCAAGATTTTAAAGTAGGATTCTCGCCGGAAAGAATTAATCCAGGAGACAAAGTTAATACTTTAACAACTATTACAAAAGTCAGCTCCGGATGCGACGAAGAATCCGCTGAAAACATAGCGAAAGTTTACGAACTAATAATTAAAGGAGGAGTCCACAGAGCTAGCTCTATTAAAGTAGCCGAAGCTGCTAAGATAATAGAAAACACGCAACGCGATGTGAATATAGCACTCATGAACGAACTCTCTATTTTGTTTAATAAACTGAAAATAAACACTTACGAAGTTCTCGAAGCCGCTGGAACTAAATGGAACTTCTTAAAATTTTCGCCCGGACTCGTGGGAGGACATTGTATCGGAGTAGACCCTTATTATCTCGTACACAAAGCCAAAGAAATAGGATATCATACTCAAATAATAACAGCAGGACGCTTTGTTAACGACTCCATGGGAGGATATGTGGCAAAACAAACAGTCAAAAAAATTGCCTCGCAAGACAAAAATATTAAGAACGCCAAAGTCCTCGTGATGGGCATAACTTTTAAAGAGAACGTCAGCGACATTCGTAATTCCAAAGTAGTAGATTTGATTAAAGAACTGGAATCTTATAAAGTTGTAGTAGATGTTTGCGACCCGCATGCAGAAGCCGCAGATGTAGAACATGAATATCATCTGAAATTGATAACGCAAATCGCTGATAATTACGATGCTATAATCCTCGCAGTTAATCATAAAGAATATGCCGAACTGTCAGAAGAATATTTTATGGGAATTAGCGCCGAAAATGGTGTATTTATTGATATAAAAGGAATATATCGCAAAAAAATAAAGAACATGCTATACTGGAGCTTGTAAAAATATTTATGGAAAGAATGAAAGATAAGACAACTTGCCAAAGTTTTCAACTTTGGCAAGTTTTAATTACGAAACAATTACATAAAAATTAAAATATTATAAAAATGAAGATTAAAATATTATTCGTTATGATGTTTACAACTATATTTATAAGTTGTAAGAGAGATTGGTTGGATTATTCGCCTATAGACATGTATAGTGCTGAAATAGAATATGACGACAGTGGGGCAGATAAGTTTTTAAGCGTGGCTGCAGTTAGTATTCAACCCGATAAAACTGATAAAACAGTAACGCTAAATACAATGAAAACCATGGAACTGTAATTTTTCCAGTGATAATAGGCATCTTTCATAACTGCTTAAAAGTAGTTTACATTTTTTTCTTTGCGAAACTTTGCGAGAAATTGATAATCAAATATTTCACGCAGAGTCTCGCAAAGGTAAAAACGCAAAGTTTCGCAAAGAAGTGTAACCTAATAAATGAAACATGCCTGATAATACTTATAAACCTTATATGTTCTTATATGCCTTATATGGTTTAATATTTTCATATAAATTAGGATAAGTATTATCACTGGAAAAATTACAGTTCCAACGGATTTTATATAGGTGCTTTTGCTCGTTATTGGCTATATCACAACAAATATACTAAAGCAAGTTTACACAATATAACAACGAATTTTACCATCGGATATGCCTGGAAAAATAAGAATATTATTTATGATTTGAGAATTAATCAACCACTGACAATTTATTCGTCTTCTAATATTGATAATACAAAGTCAACTTTTGAAATGAATCTCTCGCCAATGCCACTGTTTTTACCTATACTGCCTTTTATTATGCAGGAGCGCACAACCCTTGCTGGATTATACGACAACTTAATACTAATAATGAGACTGACCATCTGCTTACAATTATGCAACCGGATACGCAACCTGTTGGTATTTTTATTAAAGAAAAACCATTTGCACAACAATTTTTTCAGCTACAACAAAATGACAGATTATATATATTCTCGGACGGACTACAATCGCAACTCGGAAACCAGGACAAAGGAAAATTTAAAATTAAAAGAGTAAAAGAATTAATTACAAATATATTTCATCTGAAAATGCAAGAACAAAAAATCGCTATAGAACAATCTTTTAATCTCTGGAAACAAGAAACAGAGCAAACTGACGACATACTTATCATCGGAATAAAAATTTGATAAAATAAAATAATTATGAATATTTTTCAAAAATCTATTATTAAAAAAAACATAAACAGACTAAGCAAACAAGAGATAGAAACTGTTTACAACCGGTTTAAAAATTTATTCTCGCAACAAAAAATAGAGAAAATTAAAACGCTAAAAGAAGAAGAATATCAAGACGGATTCCTCCGAGATATTTTTGTCGATATTTTAGGATACACTATGAAACCGGACGAAAATTTTAACCTCGTCAGAGAACTAAAAAACGAAAATGACGGAAAAAAAACTGATGCCGCAGTAGTCAACAACAATAAAGTGCTGGTAGTAATTGAATTGAAATCTACCTCGACAAAAGACCTCACAAGCGTAACTCAGCAAGCATTCAATTACAAAAACAATCAAGCAGATTGTAAATACGTTATTACTTCAAACTTCCAAAAAATAAGGTTTTATATTGACTATGCCATTGAATATGAAGAATTTGATTTGTTCAATATAACTAAAACAGACTTTGAAATTTTTTATCTTATTTTGAATAAAGATAGTATTTTTTCGGATTTGCCTTATACGATGAAACAAGAAACACGTTTCCACGAACAACGAATTACCGAGCAACTTTATAATGATTATTCCCAATTTAAAAATAAGATTTTTGAAAATCTTATTGAAAAAAATCCGCAACACGACAAACTTATTTTGTTTGAGAAATCGCAAAAACTTTTAGACCGTTTACTGTTCATTCTTTTTGCAGAAGACAGCGGACTACTACCGGCTAATTCTATTTTCCGAATCATTGAACATTTCGACAAACTTAACGAACTAGACGCATACAGACCACTTTACGACACTTACAAATTGTATTTTGGCTACATGAACGCAGGACGAAAAGGTAAAACTCCGGCAGACGACATACCGGCTTACAACGGCGGACTTTTTGCGCCAGACCAAATACTCGACTCTTTAATAATTGACGACCATATTTTGCGAGACGACTCGCTTAAACTCTCGGAATACGACTTTAGTACAGAAGTAGATGTAAATATTCTGGGACATATTTTTGAACATTCGCTTTCCGAAATTGAAGAAATGGAAGCTAAATTATCTTCTGAGTCTGAAACTTTGCCAAAGTTGAATACAACGAAGTTGAATAAACGAAAAAAAGAAGGAGTTTTTTATACGCCAAGATATATTACTCAATACATTGTAGATAATACTTTGGGATTACTTTGCCGAAACAAAAGAACAGAATTAGGAATTTTTGAAGTAGAATTTGACAGCAGCTTTAAAACAAAAAAAGGTTTGAACGAAAAAGGCAAAATTCTTTACGACAAATTGAATGAATATAAAAACTGGTTAAAAAGTTTAAAAATACTTGACCCCGCATGCGGAAGTGGAGCTTTTTTGAATCAAGCACTCGTGTTTTTAATTGCAGAACACCAGCAAATTGACGACTACATTGCCGAACTCACTGACAAACATTTACGTATTTTTGATATAGATAAAACTATTCTCGAAAATAATTTGTACGGAGTAGATATTAACCAAGAAAGTGTAGAAATTGCTCAACTTTCGCTTTGGCTACGAACAGCACAAAAAGGAAGACAACTTTCTATACTCAACAACAACATAAAATGCGGTAATTCGCTGGTAGATGATTTTGCTTTTAACTACCGAAAAGCGTTCAACTGGAAAACCGAATTTGCCGACATTATTAACAACGGTGGTTTCGACGCAATTATAGGAAATCCGCCTTATATTAAAGAATATACCAATCGTACGGCTTTCGACGGTTTACATTCACATTATTGTTATCAGGGAAAAATGGACTTGTGGTATTTCTTTGGTTGTTTGGCACTCGAATTAGTGAAAAAAGAGACCGGAGTCATAGGATTTATCGCACCTAATAATTGGATAACTAATGCAGGCGCTTCTAAATTCCGAAATGTTATTCTGGAAAAAGCAAAAATTATAGAATATGTTGATTTTGGTAATTTCAAAGTTTTCGACACTGCCGGAATACAAACAATGATTTACATTATGCAACGAACCAACGATAACGAACAATATTATTTTTCGTATTCCAAAATTTTGGACAGCAATATTAATCATCAAACTGCTTCGTATTTTTTGCAAAAAACTCCGGATTTGCGTTTTACTTTTTTCACTACAGAAATAAATAAGCAATTGTACAGCGACAAACCTATAAATTTTATAAATGCGAATCTCAAAATAGTAATTGACAAAATTGCTGAAAAACAGAATTTTAGGTTAGAAGAAAAAGAGGTTGCACAAGGAATAGTAGCGGCACCGGATGAAGCATTTATTGTAAAAGAGAAAAATATTAATAATTTTACTTTTCAAGAAAAAGTTTTTTTAAAAAGATTTTACACTAATAGTGAAAAATTTTTTACAAAAAAAACAGATAAATTTATATTTTATCTAAGTAAAAAGAATTTTGATGAAGATATTGAAAAATATCAAAATATAAAAAATCATTTTGAACCTTTTAAAGAAAAACTTGAAAAAGCAAAAATAAGATTTAAAACACCGTACAAAAAATATTATTTTTTACACAGAGAACGCGATGAAAATTTTTTCGTAAAAGGAGAAAAAATTATTTGTTCTACAAGATGCTTTTCACCTTCATTCACTTTTACGGAAGATGAATTTTATGGTTCGCGTGCTTTAAATTTTATTAACTCGAAGCGAATAAATTTGAAATATTTAACAGGTTTATTTAATTCTAAAATGTCATCATTTTGGTTAAAATATAAGGGAAAATTAACTGGCGATATATTACAAATAGATAAAAATCAATTACTTAATATTCCAATAATTACTCCAAACGTAGAAAAACAAAATGAAATCGCCGACCTCGTAAATCAAATTATTGAAAATAAGCAAAAAGAATTTGACTATACCCAACTTTTGAATCAGGCAAAAAAAGACGACAACTTCGACCGCGAAATAAAACTCGCCAAAGAACTCGAAAAAATAAAAATTTTTGTGCAAACAACAGAAAACCAAATTGATAGACAGATATACGAACTCTACAACTTAAGCGAAAACGAAATAGCAGTGATAGAAAATGACAGAAACTAATTGGTAGTGTAAATTTTTCGTAGAATAATATTTTCAATAACAATTTGGTAGCGTATAAAAATAGTGACCAAAATTCAAATTTACTGATTTTTCATA
>DYQJ01000145.1 GCA_020719345.1 Draconibacterium orientale
CCACAAATACATACAGGAGCATAGGTTTTTCTGTGTTGCTATGTAGTGAAAATTTTGTCCAACTTTATACGGATAGCCCTACTTAGCAACGTAGTTACGTAATCTTTGTAGAATTTTGTTTTTTCGTTATTTTTTTCTACAAAGATAACGCAACTACGTTGCTAAATAAAATATCTACATAAAATAAGCAGGAAAATATTATTTCAAAAAATAGTCAAAATAAACGTACCAGTTTTAAACTTTGGCAAAGTTGACGTTTACAGCATAATAATATTTTAGAGTAAATAAGCAATACTGCTTTTAATTTTTTTAATATAATTTTATTTTTTCTTATAAACTTGTATTTATTTGTATATAAGATATTTACCAGAAAATTATATAGATTATGAATTATTAAGGTAAGGAAGAATACTGGCATTTTAAAAGTAAAGAATTAGAACCACGAAAATGGCATTTCTCGTGGTTTTGGTGGCTATCTATCTTTGCTCGGCAATTGCTTCGGTTATCAGACAAGTATATAATTTTGTGATGTCTGTCTTAGAATATTCTATCATCTTTGGGACTAAACTCGCAGAGGTCATGCCTGGTATAGTATTGATTTCTAAGAAATAAAAAGTGTCGTCTTTTAAAATATAATCTATTCGGACTATTCCGCGGCAATTTAATGCCGTATAAATTTTTACCGATTCTTCTTTACATTTTGCGGTCAATTTGTCATCTATGGGTGCCGGTAAAATTTCTTGTGATAGTTCGGGATTGTATTTTGCTTCGTAGTCAAAAAATTCGTTTCCACTGATAATCATGCACAAAGGAAAAACATGGAACTCATTATTCACTCGGAGAAGTCCACAAGTTACTTCCGTTCCGCTTATAAATTCTTCTAATATAACGTCTTCTGACTCCTGAAAAGCACGCAAAATAGCAGGTAATAAATCTTCTTTAATTTTGACTTTAGAAATACCAAAGCTTGAACCCGATGCACTTGGTTTGACAAATATAGGAAGTTTTAATTTTTCAATCACAGCTTCAATATTTATCTCTTCTTTCTTTCGTATAATTAAAGAATTAGCCATATTAATTTTAAAATGTCGCAAATACGTATTGCAATAATATTTATTAAAAGTAAGCGCCGAAACAAGTGCCGAGCAAGTAGTGTAAGGAATTTTTAACATGTCAAAATACGATTCCATAATTCCATTTTCGCCGGGTGTTCCATGTATGACTATAACTGCACAGTCAATTTTTGTAACAATATTGTTATGCGAGAAGCTAAAATCATTTTTATCTATGCAAATTTTTTCATCAGTATCTATGACGAAGTTAGCATTTTGATATAAAATAGGAAAGACATTAAACAATTGTGTATCTATTATGGACAGCACATTTTTGCCGCTTTTTATAGAAATTTCTACTTCGGAGGAGTCTCCTCCATAAATCACTGCTATATTTTTTTTCATTACATTATATTTTTAGAAATTATTATTTTATGCTGATTGAAAATAAAAAAGCCGTCCCCGGCATCGCCCTGTACAGAACAACTTGATATTGTTTGTTTAAGATATTATTTATCTCTACTTTTATTTCAAGGTCTTTGTTTTTTTGTGTCTTAAAATTTTTCCCTATCGTTAAGTTGTGCAGTCCGTATGCGGGAAGTGTATAACGGTAGTTATCAGTATTATAGCTGGTGTTGCATTTGCTTGTGAAATTATAGCTATACGACAAAGTATATTTTTTAATCAATATTTGTACAAACAGATTAGCGTTATGTAGCGGAATATAAATAAGTTGCAAATTTTGTTGCGAAAAAAGATTAGTTTTATCTGATACATCTGCGGTGCGCGTGTATGCGTAATTAGCGGCAATTGTATATTTCAAGATGTTGCTGTCGTCTTGAATTTGAAAAGAAAAATCGGTGCCTCTTGCAAATACTTTTTTAATATTTTTAGCAGTCCAATATTTGAACTCTGACGGTTGCCAGCTTATCCAATTATCAATTAAATTAGCATATATTGTGCTATTTAGGTCTATATCAATATTTTCGTATTTAAGATTGTAAGATAAATTCATCTCTCCGGAGTATCCGCATTCGGGGATTAAGTCGGCATTTCCTCCGGGTGTCCAATATAAGTCGTTTAGCGTTGGCAAATGATAATTTTTAGCGAAATTTGTTTTTAGAAAAATCTTTTTATCTAATAAAGGTTTAAAACTTAATCCGAAAATGTATGTAAGCGGAATGAGTTTATAATCAATTACTTGAATGTTCATAGCTGTATAACCGGTCAGTTTAGATATTATATTATAGATAAGATAATTTTTTAAGATGAGCTCTTTTCGTGAACAATTGTATATTTGTCCGTCTGTTTTAATCTTATTTAAAATACTAACATTAAAATAGTTAGACGACAAAGTGGAGTGATATTCATATTTGCTGTTTCGTTTATATCTAAAATCTAAGTTATTATATATTGCTTTTTCATAGGAAAGCGAGTTAGCTTTAGCCACATAAAACGAGTCGTTTTCGTTTGTTTTGATATAATCTCCCAACACATAAATCAAATTTGTTAAAGCGATTGCAGTATTGTATTTTAAAGTATAATATTTTTTATCTCGTTGATATTCAAGAATAAATCGGCTTATTTTATCTGTTTGATATTCCACTCGTCTGTAACCGCTAAAAGTCATTATCGGGGGAATATTTTTGGAGACGCTTTGCAACCATATTTTTATACTAAACAAATTATTAGCGTTCTTGCGAAAAAATATTTCTTGCCACAGTCCGACTGCTTGTTGCTGCGCATTTTTTTGTTGTTCCCATCTCGGTTTAGAAATTGTGTTGTTATAATACCTATATTTGTTGGAATTAAAGTTTGAATAAAATTTTGTTGTGAAAAAAAACTTCTTTTTAGAATAGAAAAGATTTAATAAATTTCCTATTTGCTGATGATTAAAGATTATAGAAATTTCTTTTTTTGTAGAAGTATAAAATTTTGGCTTGTTCTCTAATACGATGCTTCCGCCGAGCGCGCCGTTGGTGTTGAATAAAGAAGTTCCAGAGTAATAAATATTTATATTATCTACGAGAAAAATAGGAATTAAAGATAAATCCATTTGTCCGGAGCTTTGCGAGTTGATATTAATTCCGTTCCACACTATTTGCGTGTGCGATGCGGCTGTCCCTCTAAATGAGGCAGTTGACAACAATCCGTATCCGTAATTTCGTATATGAATATTTGAGTGCGAGGTTAATAAGTCCGATAATTTTTTATGATAATTATAAGATAAAATATTTGTGTCTATCTCTTTTTTTGTCAGCGAAGCATATAACTCTTTTTTTGTCTCAATAATATTTATCTCCTCTATTGTTATAGTATCATTAAAAGACTGCGAAAAAGTATAATTTTTTATAATGACATTAAAAAAAATAAAGATAGTAAAAAGAATATTCTTTGTCATATAACTGCAACTTTTCCAAAGTTTTAGGTCTTTGGAAAAGTTTAAAATATATCTGTTTATCGTATATTTATTCATCTATGTTTACTTATTCGGGTTCATTCGTTTTTTATTATTTATCTTCTTTTCTGTCTTTTTGTCTTCCGTTATAGTATATTTCTTTTTAGCAATGTTCGTTCCTGTATTTGAATTAACAACCTCTTCGGTATTAAGTTTGTTTCCATCTCAAAACATATTTATTCGTTTTGCTTGGTCATCTTCTTCATTAGCCATATATTTAGTAAGATTGTCATCAAAATTTTTATCTGTAATTTCTACCGGGACTTTATATTTGTCGGCATCTTTACGCGTGGCAATTGCAATATAATTAAAAGCAACCGATGATTTTCCTTCATTAGCTTCGCAAACAACAAATCCGCTTGATTTAACCTCTTCAAGATATATTCCGTTGCATTTTCCTATCGGGGTTACCGTAACTATTATAGGCGATTCTTGGCTTGCAAGCAAATAGAAGTCTTGGTCAAATTTGATAAAAGCTTTTCCATTTTCAAGTTTAGCAACTCCCTTAGCATAAACATCTTGCGTAGTAGATGTTGGAACATAAGTAGTTATCGTTTTGTCTTCGGTCTCGGTAATTTGTGCGATGGTCTTAGTCGTATAAGTATTTCCATCAACAAAAAGTCCTATTCTCTCACCTTTTACTGCGAGTCCGTATGTTTCTCCACGGAACCATGCTCCAAAGAGTTCGCCGTATCCTGCAACTGCTACTCCATTTTTTATGTCACTTTTTTTCCCTAAGGTTGAATATCCTGCATTTCCATAAACTCCGATGTTAGAAGAGGCAGAATTTTTATATCCTAATGCTCCCCAGCTGTCGGAAATAGATGTTGTTTCATTGTAATTTATGCCAAGTATTCCTCCGCTTCTGCGGTCTATGACTGTGGTTGTCTGTGTTTTTTGTCCTATTACTGCAAATTGATATATGCTTGCTGTTGCTGCAGCTCCTGAGTGTGGACACTCTGCGAAGATAGATGCTGCTCCCAAATCAACCCAAGAATATCCTGTTCCGGTATATCCAGCTTCATTAGTAACATAAAGTCCCAAATCTTTACCTTTAAAAGCTGCTCCGGAGCCAATGCTTAGATATGCAGCGGCTACATTATTACCTGCAGCAACTATTCCCGTTCCCACATCTGTGTTTGCTTCTGCCCAGACTCCAAACGCATTATTATCGTTTTTACTATTTCCAGCTAAAATATAGTTCCCATATACTGTTTCTCCACCCTCTACATAAACATTTACTCCCACATTTATTGCTCCTGTTGTCGTTCCATCAGTATTAGAATATACATTCAATCCATAAGCATCTTGACATTTTCCTATCGCAGTAAAATCGCCGCCTATGGTGTATCCGTCATTACTTGTTCCGGTAAATTCGGAGTAAGCTTGGATAGCCGGTTGTCGTTCGCCGACTTCTTTATTTTGCGTAGTAAGCAGCTCGGCATAAAAAGAAGGTCTGGCACTTTGAGTTATTCCGCTTTCGTCTTTGGCAAGAAAATATCCGGAAATCCAAGCATCCGAATATCCGATGATAGAAGCAAAAGTAGCATCATTAGTAGTTCTTCCGAAAACAGAGACTCTGTCTGGGTCAGTAACTACTCCGTAAACGGCGGCACCGTTGACTTCAAAATCATATCCGGGCGTAAGTGCTGCGGTAAAAGTTCCATTGTAACCGAGATAACCATAGGTTGTTTTACCTGCGACATCTGAAAAACCCTGTACTGATGTAGAGCCATCTACTCCTGAGGTTGTTCTAAAAAATCCGGCTATTTTATTAGATGCGCCGTTGTAATAAAAACCTATATCTTGTCCTGAGTCATATACTCTAATGTTGTCATTAGAAATAGGTTGTATCCAATTAGAGTTGCTTGGTTTGTACCACCACTCGGTAGAAGCACCCGATGGGGGAGGCAAAGGCATAGGATTCCATACTCCGCCTGAGTTTTTAAATTCTATCGTTCCCTCGCGGTCTCGGATTCCATATCCATCAAATCCCATTGTCGTGCTAAAGTTCATATATTGATTTTGAATATTAATATTTCCGGTGAGTGCGATGTCTCCGTTAAAATAACCTGCATAGTCGTAGAGTGCGCTGTTTTTATAACCTTTGTAACCTAATGCTCCCCAGACGGTAGGTTCATTTGAGTGCGAGCTGACTCCAATTACTCCGGCAGTATATGGTGCGGAGGTATTAAAGCGATATCCTGCTACTCCTGCGGTGTATGATTCTCCGATAGAAACATATCCTTTGACTGCTGCTTTCAAAAAAGCACGTCCATACGATGTTCCTGCTCCGCTTGGCACGAGATACCCAAAAACAGAGGAAGAGCCATCTTCTGTTCCATCAGTATTTTGAAAGAAGGCAACAGTACGGTAAGTACCGGTAGACGAACTGACTACCTGAAGCTTGTATGAAGGATTACTTGTTCCTATGCCTACATTGGCATCATCACGCACATAAAATGCGTAGCCATCATTGGCTTTGATTTGAAAGTCACCGGTATTTGTTAAATTGAACAGCGTTAGACCACTTCCATCGTTAATAAAGCTTAGATTCTCTGTGCCATCTTGAGTTAATGTGGTACTCTCTATCAAATTTCCACCTAACTTGACAGTAGAAGACAGCTCGGTAAGTCCATTAGTAAACAGGTAATTGCTTGCACCTATTCGTTGCCATGATGCTCCATTCCAAAAGTAGAAACCGGGGATTACGTTCATACTTGTAGCGGTGTTGTAAACAATTAAGCTCGTAGCCGGTGCTGTTACAGGTGCGCTGCTCGTGGACTGAACAAGTGCTAAGTTAGGAATTAATAATCCCTTAGTCGTAGAGTACAAATCTAAAATAGCACTCGCATTCGGGGTACGGTCTATATCTGAGATAGAGACATTTTGGGCGAAACCACACTTCAATGTTAGGAGAAAAAATGCAATAATCAAATAAAAAGATTTCTTTTGCATACACAAGATTTATTAAGGAGTTAAGATTTATTGTAAATTTAAGAAAAAAATCTTATTTAATAAAATAAAAAATAAAAAAATTATTAAGTTTGCAAACAAATAAAACTTTTTTGATGAATTATAGTGTTATTATTTATCCTTTTGTTGATAAATAATATTTATTATTCTGATTTTCAATATATTATAAAATAACAATAAAATAAAAACGTTTATCTGCAACTAAAATATACATAAAAAATTGTAATTCAAGTAATTATGACAAAAAAGGAGACTATATTTTTGATTTTAAATTCTTTGTTGCTGTTTGTCGCAGCATATATTGTATCTTATCTTCCTTTCTTATATGGAACTTATTATTTGGCGAAGTTCTTTAGTATTAATGTAGAAATTAAAGATTATGCGGTTAAATTTCTAATTTCTGATGCTTCTCCATTGTGGACTAACTTCTCTATAATAACTATTTTTGGGATTCCACCTTTTTTAGCACTTGCTTTGGCTTATCTTTCCCGAAGAGTTTATAAAAAATATGCTAAACGCCGACGTGGGAATTTTAGGTTGTTATTGATATGGATAAGTCTCTGTTTTGATAATCTGTTCTGGGGAGCGATGATTGCCGGGATAATAACAATCTCCGGTTTTGCTTATTTTCTAAATTGGCTTTACATTCCGTTCATCGTGCAAGTGATTGTAGCCGGTTTAGGGGCTATTCTGTTTGCTACGTTGAGTAGTTTTTTAAGTGCAAGCTTTATACAAACAACCCCGAGCCGCTATATGATAGACCGAGATAATCAACTAAGCTATAAAATAAAAATAATATATATACCACTAATTATCGGACTGGGCTTAGTTTTTATGCTTAATTTTCCAAACAACAGCATCCATAATTTAATTTTGAAAGCCACAATATTATTACCTTCGTTCCGAACAATAATTCATGTTGATGAAGATAATATTAAGTTGGTAAAAAATAGCCGAGTATTTTCCCCCGAGTGGTTGGCACTGATAGGTATCATCGCGTTTTTTATAGGATTTAACATTTTATATCACTGAAAATAAAAACAATGGAACAGATAAAGTTGAATACAATAGACGACGCCATATCGGCAGTTCGTCAGGGAGAAATAGTTATAGTAGTAGATGACGAAGACCGTGAAAATGAAGGGGACTTCATCACCTCTGCCGAGTTGATAACCACCGAGAAAGTCAACTTCATGGCTACGCATGGACGCGGACTAATTTGTGTCGCTATACCAGAAGAACGATGCGAAGAACTGGAATTAGAACTGATGGTAGGTAAAAATACTTCTTTACATGCTACTCCGTTCACAATATCTGTGGACTTAATAGGAGACGGTTGCACGACGGGAATCTCGGCACATGACCGCGCAAAAACTATCAAAGCGTTAGTTGACACTGATACTTTGCCTAATCAGCTCGCTCGACCGGGACATATATTCCCGCTCAAAGCAAAGACACGAGGCGTAATAAGACGAGCAGGACATACAGAAGCAACAGTAGACCTGATGCGGCTTGCCGGACTAAAACCCGGAGGCGCATTAGTAGAAATAATGAACGTAGACGGAACGATGGCACGTTTGCCCGAACTAATGAAAGTGGCAGAAAAATTTGGCTTGAAAATAGTATCTATCAAAGATTTGATAGCGTACCGTTTGCAAAAAGAAAGTCTGGTGCAAGAAGGAGTAAGAGTAAAGCTGCCTTCCGAATACGGCGATTTTGATTTGATTCCATTTATACAAATCTCCAACGGAATGGAGCATGTAGCACTGATAAAAGGAAGCTGGGAAACTGACGAAGCAATATTAGTCAGAATGCACTCTTCTTGCGTTACCGGAGATATTTTTGGCTCACAACGTTGTGACTGCGGTAAACAGCTGCACGAAGCAATGCGGAAAATTGACGAAGCTGGTAAAGGTGTTCTCGTATATATGAACCAAGAAGGAAGAGGGATAGGACTGTTTAATAAAATAAGAGCTTATAAACTGCAAGAACAAGGTTTAGATACCGTAGAAGCAAATATACAACTCGGCTTTAATGACGACGAACGCGATTATGGAGTAGGAGCTCAAATATTGCGAAAAATAGGAGTCACAAATATGAAATTAATGACTAATAATCCTGTCAAAAAAATTGGACTGCAAGGACATGGATTGCAAATAACCGAAATTGTAGCATTAGAAATAGAACCGAACGAACACAACTCATTTTATATGAAGACCAAACGTGACAAGATGGGACACAACCTTGAAATATATGACTACGACGAGCATACTTGTTGCTCCAAAAAACGAAAATAACCAGATGTTTGTTTATCCACCGATTGCATTGGTGGTTATTTATGTGTAGCTTCTTTCTGAGTTATACTAAAAATGGTTATAATTTTAACTTTTATTCTTATGTAATTATTTTGTAATTAAAACTTTGCCAAAGTTTTCAACTTTGGCAAAGTTGACGTTTATAGTATATTTAAAAACACGCAAAGAGTAAAATTTTTTCTTCTTTGCGTGAAAGTTATCTTTGTGAATGTTTTTACTAATCCGTTTTTTTGTTTTTGAAATTAGATTTGAACTGTAACATAATTTCATGTGAACCTTTAGAAATAAACGCAGTAGGTTCTAAGTTAATCTCATACGCATAAGCGATAGCAATATTTTTGACTAAAATTCCGGTGGCAAAAATAATATTTTTATTAGTACGATATCCGGGCTGTATCCAAATTATGTCTTGATATGTAGTTCTAATATTTATATCTGCTTGAAATGGACTTGTTTTTTGGTACTTTAATAGCGTAGAAGGGGATATTTTAATTTTATCGGATACGTTAAAGTCGTATTCAAGAAAAGTGTTTACATGTTGAAATATAACATTTTCTTGTGAGCTAAAAAGATACGGCGAAAAAATACTAACTTTTAATCCGTTGAATTTGTACAAAATACCTGCTCCGCTTGCTATTAACGATTCGTCAAATTTATTAGAATAAATCGTAGGGTCAATGTATTCGTCTCCGTTTAGTTCTTTTATAATAAGCATGTTATGGAGGAAGTTAATATTTAGTCCAAAAGATATCTCGTGTTTTTCTGCGAGTAGTAGTGCGTAGGAATAATTTAAAGCGATGTCGTTTTTATTCAATATTCCGGTTCGTTGTTGATTAATAATTATTCCGAGTGCCATTGCTTTAGTAAGTTTAGCTTCACAGCTTAAGTATGTATTTAAAGGTGCTTCTTTAAAACCTATCCATTGTATCCGATGACTCATCTAGTGATTTAATTCGTAAATTTATTAAGTATTTCACTGGCTACTTTTTTCCAAA
>DYQJ01000363.1 GCA_020719345.1 Draconibacterium orientale
ATAAAGCAACAAGATTATATTTAAGATTTTTTTTTAGGATTTAGAAAAGATACTTTCTAATGAGCAATTTTACACAACGGATGATAAAATCTATACTATCTCCAAAAAAAAGGTATAAAATGTGGCTAAAATCGGGTTTTATATAAGGAAAAATCTAAAAATAACGATAGATAGGCATAGTAATATTGGTAACCCAGTGGGAGCATTGTTTATTTTATGATTTTTGCTAAAGGATTAAGCCAGTTTTTCAACAATTTCCATGTTTAATTCTTTCGCTAGTTTCATCAAGGCTTTTGCTTTATATTTTTTTTGTTGTTCTATATATTTTTCATTGCCATGTTCTACGTATTCGATGCCAAATTTAAGAGCGTTATAAAACATCATACTCAATTTTCGACAGCATGCAACAATAGCCTGCCCCTTTCCTATACGAGGAGCTAAACGTCTGTAAAAACCACCTAATGCTGTATTGCTTCGTGAGATGGCTGGTATTACTTTTCTAAAGGTTTGTGCGGCACTACTTTTTATACGGTCAGTCTTGCTATTAATTATTTGACCACCTGTTATTTTATTATGAGGTACAAATCCGAGATAGGAAGCAAAATGGGAGGCGTTGGGAAATTTAGACATATCATAACCTACCTCGGAAATCACCTGCAAAATTGCCTGTCCACGGAATCCGGGCAAAGAGGTTAAATCGGTTCCCAGAATTCTGAATAACATATCCTCAATGTTGTCCTTGGTTTTTAATGAATTCTTTGAACGTATGTTTTTGGGTTTGTGATTTTCCGGTTTTTTGTCTTTAGACGCTCTTTTCAAGGAAAATGTCTTTAATAAGGCTTCAATTTCTTTGTCGGTTTTTTCTATTTGTTTGCTGAAAAAGCAATAAGAGTCATAATTTTGTTGCAGTAAAAACAATTGGTCTTCTTTATAATAACCCTGTAAAGAATTAATTAACTGTTGGTCTGTAGCTTTTATTCGTCCATCGCATAATTTGACTAATTTTTCAGGGTCTCTTTCTCCTTTGAGAATGGACTCAATAATTCTTATTCCACTTACTCCTGTTATATCATCAATTACATTATGTAACAGTAAATTCATCTGTATCATTGCCTTTTGCATGCGTTGGACAAAACGACCTTGTTCGCATATAAGTTTGTCTCGGTGTCGCATGTAGGTTCTTAATTGTTTTATTTGATTGTCAGGATGAAACGAACCGCGTAACAGTCCGTAAGTATGCAATATCTGAAGCCACTGGCAATCCAATACATCCGTTTTTCTGCCCGGTACCATTCTGAATTTTTTTGGATTGACCAAACATACTTCTATACCTGATTCAGTAAGTATGTCAAACAAAGTTACCCAATACACTGAGGTGGACTCCATCGATACGGTGTTAATTCCGCTGTAGGTTAATAAATCCCGACAGGCAAGCAGATCTTGGGTATGTGTTGCAAATTTGTGAACAATATCAACATCCAGTTCTGCGGCTCGTGTGGGTGGTATAGCTACATAGATTTCTTTGCTTCCTAAATCTATACCAGCTGAATCAGGATGACAAATGTCTAATTTGTACGAATCTAAGTCCGTAACACTGCGGATTTTTTGTTTGTTAAGCAAATATTCCACTTCTTGTCTTTTGTTTTCAAACGTTTTTTTCATACTTTTGCATATAAGTTATTTAAAAATTAAAAGGTTGTTTATGTCTTTAGGGCGAGTATCAAAATTTTTCTAAACGGGAATTGTCTGTAATGAAACAGATTATCACCAATACAAATGGTCGCAATCCTAAAGAACCATGTTATTTTACAGGGACATAGCCACTAATATTTTTTCGGTCATACTACATAAACGACCTTTTTTACAAAAATAATGATTATTTTTTATGTGCGGCAATCCTATGCTCAACACGCTAATGGTAAGCCGCGTTTATAGGAAGTTATTTTTGTAAAAAAAAATATGCCACAAACACGATTTCCATTTTTTCCAGAAGA
>DYQJ01000146.1 GCA_020719345.1 Draconibacterium orientale
GCAGTTGCAAAAGCTACCAAACAATTAAATCTATACGACAATTTTAAAATTGGTAAGACCAACAAAATTATTATTGTAGCTTCGGCTAAAAAATTATTGTATATTAATGAATTAGGGGTTAGCGATTAGGGGTTAGGACAATTATTAATTTTTCGCAAAGTTTTGCAAAGAATACCAAAAAAATTATTCAAGAACTAATTTTATATTTTTAGCATTTTTTTTAATGCTATCAATAATATTTCACAAAAATCAGTCAATAACCTTTATTTTTAACTTATTCATTAATCTAATATTTCAAAAGCTGCGTTCAAATATATTTCTGCTTTTTTGCTGGTTGCGTGGAAGTTATTTTCTTTTCCGCGTCTGCCTAATCTAACAACTACAGCATTTTTATTAGGAATGGCAAAAATATATTGTCCATACATACCTCTAAAATAAGGTATTTCAAATCCGTTGTAGTTGTACAGCCAGAAATGATAGCCGTAATTAGTAATATTATCACCTTTTGTATTTATTAAATATGATGCTGCGGTTGTTGCTTGATTGACATATTGTTCGGAGAGGATACTAACATCATCAAAATAACCTTTGTTAAGAATTAATATTCCTAATCTTGCAAAGTCGCGAGGGGTTGCATAAAAACAGCAAAAAGCTTTAATGTCCTTATCTTTGTCGTCTAAGCTCCAGAGCGCTTTACTTTGCGCGCCTATCTTAGTCCAGAGTTTTTGAGAGCAGTATTCGGTTACTTTTTGATTAGTTGCTTTTTCTAATATGTATGCAAGAAGTTGAGTATTAATACATTGATATTGCCATATTTTTCCGGGTGAGTTTTTTACTTTTTTAGAAAAGACTAATTTTCGCAAATCTTCGGTATAATACGCTTCTACTACATCGGAGAAAGGATTTTTAAATTTTTCGGACCAGTCAAAGTCGGAGCTCATTGTTAATAGGTCTTTAATCGTAAGTTTTTCGCCAAAATTAGGAAAATAGTCGCACACTTTTTGATTAACCGATTTTATTTTTCCTTCATCTATTGCTATTCCTACGAGTATAGAAATAATTGACTTAGATACGGAGAAAGAATTAATAAGCGAGTCTTCAGAGTAGTTGTGAAAATATTTTTCGTACTTTATTTTTCCGTCTTGTATAATTAAAAGTGCGATAGTTTGATTTTCAATTATTTGCGAGAGTAAATCGTGCGATATTTCCTTCTTATTATAATCTTTTGTCAGTTTCCATTCAATTTTGTAGTAGTTTTTTATAGTATCATTATAACTAATTTTATAATCATCTACATCAGCATATCCAAATTTAATAAGTTTGAATAAATATCTGTTCGTAAACAGAATAAATGTAAAGATTATAAAAATAGTTACTAATATAATAATAATCAAATCTTTAATCATTGCTTCGTTGTTTAACTACTTCAAATAGGAAAATAGCGGCTGCTACGGAGACGTTAAGCGAGGCAATTTTTCCTTGAATAGGGATTTTAGAAAGTGAGTCTGCTGTTCGTAATAGTTCTTTAGAGATACCAAATTCTTCCGAGCCGACGACAATGGCTATTGGGTCTTTATAATTGTTATTATAAAATTCGGTATTTCCTTTTTCTGTGGCGGCTACGATTTTTATTCCGGAGTCTTTCAAGAATTTTGTTGTTTTGAGGATATTGTCTGTTCGGCATACTTTGATATGCGACAAAGCTCCTGCCGATGTTTTAATTGCATCCGCTGTTACTTGTGCGGCACCTTTTGTAGGAATAATTATGGCATTTACGCCGGCACATTCTGCACTTCTGGCTATTGCGCCGAAGTTTCGCACATCGGTTATTCCTTCTAATACTAAAACAAACGGAGTAAGTCCTTGTTCGTAGAGTTGCGGGATAATTTCTTCTATGCTGTAATAGCTAATATTAGATATATAAGCTATCACTCCTTGATGATTTTTCTTTGTTATTCTATCTATCCCTTCTGCTGGGACAAATTGAAAATTAATCTTATTTTCTCTAATTATTTTAAGTAATTCCGTTGCAAGTTCTCCTTGCAGTCCTTTTTTAATAATAACTTTATCAATTTCTTCTCCTGCTGTTATGGCTTCTATGACTGTTCGTATTCCAAAAATATAATTGTCCATGATATTTATTTAATAATCTAATGAAAATATTTTGCCGTTTTTCCAAGTTTTGATTGCGTTCTGCCAGTAGTTTTTGTAGCTGACATCCCGTTTTAAGATATATTCGTTCTCTGATATGCTGTTATAATTTTTATAAAAGTCAAAGTTTACTACTTTAATGCTGCGCGTGTCGCTGTATGTCCATCTTTCGTATCCGTCTTTTTTGTGAACTATTTTAGGAGGACCGAATACCATGTATATCATTCCCATGTCAGTTTTCCATCCTTCTTTGTAGCTTGTGAAATATATATTTGAATATACCATTCGGGAGTAGTAAATTCGTATCATTTCCTTTGCTTGCGTCATGTCGGGTGCGATATTTAACCAGAAGTTGTCTACAGCCATCTTTTTGTTGCCTATTTTTTTCAGAGAGTCGTATTCGGCAGAGGAGACCAGATATACTAAACCTTCAAACAGACGGTCTGCGGTTTTGTAATTAGGAAAATCTTCGCCGAAGTTTGTAAAAGTTTTGCCTTTTTTGATTGCGCTGTCAGTTTGAAAGAAATATATACCTTTCTGGTTTTTATCAAAAGCGACATTGTTGTTATATTCTAATTTCCAGGTGGTGTCTTTGATAAAATTTTTAAAATCTATCTTTGTAGCAAACGGTGGCATCGGAAGAGTCGTATCTAATTCATATCTTGTAATATACAAATTAGTAGGGGTTTGGCTATTTTGTATAACAAAACGGCTGTCTGTGTAGAAATAATTATTGAATGTAGGCACTAAATTTTCTTCATAGCTAATCAGGAAATTTTGATATTCGGTATTTTTAGTTTTGTCAACTTCAATGAATGCTATATTAGATTTTTTACGGTATTCGTCTTTTATCAGCACTTGGAGGATATACTTCTGTAAATTATTGTTTTTTAATTTAATAAATGTAACTAATGAGCTTTGACTCTCATTTTTTTTGAGATTAATGTATGTCGTGGCGCTGTCAATAATTTGCTCGGAGGCATAGGATTCAATAATTTTGTAATATATTCTAACTTTCGAGACATAGGTGGTGCTTGTAGAAGTTTGTAAAAACAACAGTTCGGGGGTGTACAGATAAATATACAACAAAGACGAGATTGTATCTTTGTGAAATACAAGCAATTTAGGATGAATAGTAGTGCTTCCGGGATTGTATATTGGCGCTACATTTTTTTCGGTTACCTCCGGACTAACTGTTATACACCCTATTATTGCTGTTATTAATAGAACAAAAAATATTTTAGTTTTCATACGTGTTTATTTAATTTTTTTATTCAAAATATACTGTTGGAATTTTGAAAGTGAAGTTCGTTCCTTCTCCGGGTTTACTGTTGACAATAATGATACCTCTATTTTTTTTAATAAATTCGTTACATAAAATCAGTCCGAGTCCTGTTCCGGGTTCGTCATTTGTGCCGAGATTAGTAAAATGAGTTTCTATTTTGAAGAGCTTACTTATTTCGTCTTCGGTCATCCCTACTCCCGAGTCGGAGACGCTATAACATATTTCGTCGTCTTTTAGGTATATTGCAATTTCTATATTTCCGTTTTGATAGGTATATTTTATGGCATTTGAGATGAGATTTCTCATGACTGTTGCTATCATGTTGGTGTCGGCAAAAGCTTGTATTTCAGTTTTTTGCTGGACATTAATATTTATATTTTTATTTTTAGCTTGCAGTATGAACTCGCTTAAAATATTGTTATTCAGTTCGTTAATATCAAATATTCGTGGACTGAAGTCTATTTTTCCGAGTTGCGTTCTTGCCCATGTCAAAAGATTTTCTAATAATTGCAGCGTAGCTTTGGAGACGTCTCTGATGATTTTAATATATTCTAATTTTTGCATTTTTTCTAATTTATCAAATTCTTTCTCTATAATATTTGCGAAATTATAAAGACTTCCGACAGGGTTTTTTAGGTCATGTCCTATTATAGAGAGGAATTTATCTTTTGTTGCATTAAGTTCTACGAGTTTTTCTTTTTGCATCTCAATTTCTATATTTTGTTCTTCTAAGTATTGCAGAGTATTTTTCAAAGTTTCTCGTTCTTCTAATAGTGCTATTTCTACTTGTTTGCGGTCAGTGATGTCTTCTTTCAGCGCCATGAGTTGTGCTATTTCTCCGTTTTCATCTTTCACAGGAAATATATAAGCGTTCTCGTAAAATAGAGTTCCGTTTTTGCGTTTGTTAATTAATTCTCCTTTCCATACTTGTCCGCTTAATATTGTGTTCCACAAATTAAGATAAAAGTCGTTATTGTGTAATCCTGATTTTAAGATTTTCGGATTCTTACCTAATATGTCTTCTTTATCAAAGCCTGATATTTCCAGAAATTTGTTGTTAGCAAATAAAATTGTTCCGTTAATATCAGTTATCAGTACCGATGAAGGACTTTGTCGTACGGCGAGAGAGAGTCTTTTTATACGGAGGTCATTATATTTTCTTGCGGTGATGTCTCTTATAACACCGATGATACTTAATAATTTACCTTCGGAATTGTATTTTATCTTAGCTTTAGTTTCGAGGAATGCTGTTTGATTATTTCTGACTATTTTGAGTTCATATTGCAAATTGTCGGTTCTGTTTTCTATTAAGAAATTTATACGTGTCAAATTATTTTCTATATCATTTTCGGAGACTTGCAAAATTTGTAAGAACTCGGTATAATGTTTATTAATCAAAACAGAAATAGGATACCCAAAAATCTCGCTAATATCTCCGATTAGCGATGTGTAAACGAGTTTTTCATCTAATACGTATATAACATCTTTAATGTTCTTATCAATATAATTTAAAAGTTCTTCTTTTACAATTAGTTCATTTTCAATTAATTTGTTCAGCGTAATATCACGCGTTACTCCGGCGGCGCCGCTAATATTTTTGTTTGTGTCATAAATGAGTTGCAAATTAGTTTGAAAATATCTCTCTACATTATTGATATTCAATTTATAAACAATGGTTTTCAGTATGTTTGGCTCGGCGAGTTTGGAGAAGAATATCTTTTTAAGATTTTCTATTTGTTCGGCAGAAATTTTTAATAGCGTCAGTATTTCATAAGCACTTTTTCCTAATAGATTATTTTGTTCTACCCCGAACAGTTTTTGATAACCTCCGCTAATATAGCTTAGATTATTGTTATTGTCAAAGATATGAATAACATCCGTTAAATAATTGTTGAGACATTTTGATTTCTCTATATTTTGCTCTATCTCCATCTCTTTGTGACGATATTCTGTTATGTCTTTAACTATAACTAATATTCTATTAACTTGCAGCGAGAACAAAATTATCTCAAGAAATTTATTAGAATTGTTGTAATTATAATTAATGACTGTCTTTTTGTTTATATATTCCGTATTTTTGTATTTAGATAGTTCATTGTGCTGAATATTAAAGAAGTTATTTATATCTTTATACAAAATATTATCAGCACTTTTATTTATTATTTGTGCGAAGCGATGATTTATATCATTGATAATAAAGCTGTTGTTTTGATAATTTACGCTTGCAAAACCGAAGTCCAATTTATTAGACAAATTTTTATAGTCGTTTTGGTATAATTCTATGGTGTCTTCTAATTTTCGTGTTACGCCGAGGAAGTATTTGAAGTCTCCGTTGTCTTCAAAACACGTTTTCACTAATATTTCCGTTTTCACTTCGCTTCCGTTTTTGTGCGGTTGCGACATGAAGAATCGTTGGATTTCTATATCTTTTTCGCCTTCGGCTATTCTTTTTAATGTCTTAAACAACGTCTTATCGGCGAGATAATGAAAATCAGGGGTAATAGATTGCTTGAAGGTCTGTTTCAAAAGTTCTTCTTTTGTGTATCCTCTTAGCTTTTCCACTGACGGGCTGACATATATAAAATGTCCTGTCGCATCCATTGTCCAGATGACGTCTTCTACGTTTTCTGTTATCAGTCGGTATTTTTCTTCACTATCTTTCAGCGCTTTCACATAATTGTATCTGTCAGTTATGTCGTTGTTAAAGACAAAAAATCCACGCACCTTGTTTTGCGAGTCTATGTCGGGAATATAATTGACGTCAAACCAGCGGAGTTCGTTGTACAACGGGACTTCAAACTCGGCTTGATAATTAATTTGTTCGCCCTTAGCAACTCGGTCTAAATAAATTTTGATAACATCATAATCTTTTTTGTGGATTTCGCTAACATGTCGTCCTATTATTTCGGATTCTGATTTTTTGAATGCGTTAGAATAATGAGAATTAATAAAAATATATCTGTACTCGGTATTAATGTATGAAACCAGTAATGGTACATTGTTAATTATCAGTTCTATATGCTTATTTTTATTAATAATTTCATTTGTTGCATGTTTGATAGAAGTAATATCTTTTAGATTTTCTATTACTCCAAGTATCTCGTTATTAACAATATATGGTTTTGCGGTGAGTAAGAAATATTTTGTTACGCCGTTAATATTTACCTCCACCTCTTCGCTTATTTGTTCGGTGGTATCGTGTGTCCGTTTTAGTACGCATCTATCAGTCTTACAAATATTTAAACACATTCTCTCGTTGCAGATGTCACTCATTAAATCCTCTTCTTCGGTATTTTGTGTTATCTCGGAGAAAGCTTTATTTTCTTTGATAATGTTGTATTCGTTGTCAATAATTCTTACGGCTTCGCTTGAAATATTAAAAGCGTTTTCCAGTAAAGTGTTGATACTCATGTACTCGTTCTCGCGATGTCGTAAGTGCGAGACGTCCTCTAATATCAATATTTTATAATCGGTTCGATGCAAAAGATTGATTAAGACATGCTTATTATTAATCAAAATAAATTCAGAGGCGTCACTAAAAATCTCGTTCTCACAAAAATTTTTAAATTTTTCGGTCTCGCTAATAATTAGGAGGTCAAGAAAATTTTGTCCTAACATACTTTTGTTGCTAAGCAAATTTTCAAACTTTGCGCTTTGTTTAACAATCGCATAATTGTTGTCTATCACCGCAGATGGTACAAGGTATAATATATCGTTTTCCATAGATGAAGTTGTAAAAAATATTATTTTTTAAAAGATATTAAGCTGCAAATTTATACAATAATTTATAAAATCATCTTAATCTTTTATTTTTTTTGTATAGAGAGTATAATATTTTATGGGATTTATGCAGTTTTCTTAATAGGAGTAGGATAAATAAAAAATAGACTTTTAAAAAGTTGTTTAATCCGTATAAGTCAAGATAATATAATTGTAGAATAATTTACCGATTTAATATAATTTTCCATGAACTTAAAATCAGGTTGATTATTTAGTGTTGGCAGGAAAATTTTCTCTTTCTCTAATCTATTGATTCTAACTTGTCGCCCATAGCTGTATTTTTGTTGATAAGATTTGAATAGTGTAACTAAAAATAAATTGATATACGAATTGTCTTCAAATTTAGGTATTAACGAATGTACGTTATCGTCACTAAAATATTTGAATGGTTGATAAAAAACATTGAAAAACATATCTATCGTTATTTTATTTTCTAATATAATTTTACTATTTTCAAACTCATTTTTAGAAACAAAATCAACCACGCCATTATTTTCGGAAGAAGAAGTAATCAAAGGGATATTTTCTTCATCAGATATTCTATCATACTTTGTTAATCTTTCGCCTTTTTTTATCTCAAATAAATCGGTAAGATTAAAATATGACCATTTAGTAAAATCTATTTCTTGTTTTTGTGCTGTTAGCGGTTCTTTTGATAAGTTATTTATTTCAATGATTTTATATTTTATTAAAATAGCAACATAATCAAAAACCACCTTTTCAAAATCTTCTGAATGTAAAGCAGAATAATCAGTTTCTATATATGCCTCAGCACACCATTCTTCATTAGGTTTTACAATTCTATTAACACTAAATCCTGGTTCTGTTTTTCTATTGATAAAGTAAGAAATCCATTTTTCTTTGATAGCATTCCATTTACCCAAAATATCAAATCGTCCTTGTATTTTTCGTTTGACAAAGCCATCGTCTTTGTAATATCCAAAATAAGTTTCTTTATTTTTCGGGTGCGGTTTATGTGCTGTAAATATCATTACACACGAAACCACGTTTACGTCAGAATTGAAAAATAATTCATTAGGCATAGATAAAACTGCCTCCAAAGTATGATTTTCTAATAATTTCTTTTTCATGTCAAATATTTTTCCATTCTGTGCTAATGCACAACTCATAGGCACAATAGCTATACAAGTTCCGCCATCTACCAAACATTCCAAATTATTAAATACAAATTCTGATTCTTCAATATCATTTTTTTTATCTCCTTTGTAAGGTGGATTTAAAAAACCTACGGTCGGTTTTTTGGCTTTTACTTCTGCGATAATTCCTGCATCAAAGCAACTTCCGTTAATAATATTTGTTTTTCCGTCTTGATGAATGTACATATTTGAAACTGCCAATGCAAAAATATGTGACTGATATTCAACGCCAATTAGTTGCGATTTTTTTATTTCGTTGATTTTAGTATGGTCTCCTTTTGCGTCTTCTATCATTTTTTTCATGGCAGAAATCAGGAAACCGCCAGTACCGGTACAATTATCAAAAGCAACAGAATTTTTATTTACTTGTGCAAGTTCGGCAAATAATTCTGCTATATGTGGAGGTGTCAGAACAATTCCTAAGCCTTTATCACTATTTGCATATCTCAAAAATTCAATATACAATTGCCCCAAAACATCAAAATACTCGTGTGTTTTAATAAAGTGATTTATATTTTCGTCAATTTCTGTTATCAATTCTCTCAAAATATTTTCTTTTGTAGAAAGTGAAGTATCGGTTTTAATAAAGCTGAATTGAATATTCAAATTTTCAAGTTTCTTGCCGGAAATATTTGCATTTTCTAATTCATTAGCAACCGTTTGCACCAATGAAGTGGCTAATTCTTTGGCAGTTTTATGAGATGTATATGAATTTCTAAATGCTTGATTTTCTAAAGCAATCAAAATACAACTTATCAGCAAACTCCTTTGGCTTTCTAATATTTTGTAAGTATGTAATTTTTCGTTTAATGTTTTAGTAAATTCCAGTAGCGAATTATAATCTTGTCTAAATTTTTCGGAACTATGTAAATAACCATCTAAATAATTCTGAGCCGACAACAGTTTATTTCCAAAAATAGGGGTTGCTCTTCTTTCATTTTTTAAATGTAAAAAGTGCGAAACTTTCATATTTTGCGTACTTTCGCCGCTTACGGCAATACCCAAAACATCAAAATCTTTCGCCAAGTAAGAAGCATAAAGTAAAATACCATCTACTGCAAATTCGGAAAATTTATCATGATTTGTACTTTCATGTTTTAATATATCTGCCTTGCATTCAATAATAATCAATAAATCAGTATTGTTTTTGAACGAAATAATAAATTCGGGTTTACCTTTTCCGCTACCTCTTTTTGAAGCCGTTTTTAGTAATTTATCTATTTTTGAACTGTCCGAAGATTGTTCTTCTATATGAATTATATCTTTAAATAATCCAAAATGAGAACGGACTATATTTTCAGTTTTTCTTTCATTTGCCATTTTATTTGAATTGAAGATATTGAGCTGCAAATTTATACAATAATTGGAACTGTAATTTTTCCAGTGATAATACTTATCCTAATTTATATGAAA
>DYQJ01000147.1 GCA_020719345.1 Draconibacterium orientale
AACTTTGCGTTTTTACTTTTGCGAGACTCTGCGTGAAATATTTGATTATCAATTTCTCGCAGAGTCTCGCAAAGTTTTTCGCAGAGTTTCGCAAAGAAAAAAATGCAAAGTTTCGTAAAGAAGTGTAACCTAATAAATGAAACATGCCTATATTTGTTAGAAAAAAAAAAATTTTTTATGCGTCTTTGCAGCGAAATAGGATAAAAAATTAAGAAATAAAATTAAAATAATAAGTTATTTGTAGTACAGCTTATATTAAAACAATTAGTCAATTTGAAAAGGTTGAAATCTTTTAACGATACTATAAAAGGTAAAAATTATAATAATTTTGGATATATGCTTATATGTAGAAAAAAGAAGGGATTATTACGAAGAGAAAGAAATTTGACAACCCTTTCGGATTGTCAAATAGTAAACCAAATTTAAAAAATCAAAAAAACGAAAAAAATTATGCTTTTAATACGAATTAATCATCATCGGCATTAACAACATGAGCTCGTCTTCATTGTCGTCATCTTTAGAGTACGGTAAAAATAAAGCAGCTTTACTTGGCTCCGACATCTCTATGATAACATCTCGCGAATAAATGTTGTTTAATATTTCTAATATAAAAGACGACTTGAATCCTATTTCCATATCTTCTCCTTCATATTCGCAGCTAAGACGTTCATAAGCAGAGATAGAGAAATCTATATCTTGTGCCGAAATAGTTACTTGACTGTTGTCTAAGGCAAACTTAACGAGGTTACTTGCTTGATTAGAAAAAACTTGAACGCGCTTTATTGTTGTATAAAACTCGGTTCTGTCTATTGTCAACTTATTTTGATTGCTAAGCGGAATAACTGACTCATAATTAGGATAATTGCCTTCTGTTAAACGACAAACTAATTTATAATTTCCAAACTCGAAACGTGCATTTTTATCATCAAAGGTAAGAATTAAATCGCCGGTCTCTTTTTGTAAAATGTTTTTCAATAAACTTGCCGGTTTCTTAGGCAAGATGAAAGATTTTTCAGCATCGGAAACTATATCTAATCTCTTATATCTAACCAATTTATGAGCATCTGACGAAACAAATACTGTGTGGTCATCATTGAATTTGATAAAAATACCATTCATCACCGGACGCAACTCGTCATCTGCAACTGCAAAAATCGTCTTCATGATACCGGCATTAAAACTATTAATATCCATAGTTACTGTCACTATGTCTTCTTCTATCAAATCAGGTTGTTGCGGAAAATCTTCGGCATCTTGACCTACTACACTAAATTTTCCATTCTCCGATAAAATGTCAACGGCTAATGTTTCTAAGTCTATTTCAAAAGTCAATGGTTGCTCAGGAAATTCTTTTAAAATATCCGTTAATCTTTTGGCTTCTATAGCGATGTCGCCTTCTCCCTCAAGATTCTCTAATTCCATGCGTGTTATTAATGTTGTCTCCAAGTCTGAAGCGGTGATGGTCAATTCGCTTCCGCTTATTTGGAACAAGAAATTGTCTAAAATAGGCAACGTATGTCGGGAGCTAATAACTTTATTAACTGCTAATAAGTTGCTCAATAACTCACTACTTGATACTACAAATCTCATTTATTTATTTTTTTAAATTATTTTTCTTTTAAAATGAATGCAAATATAAACTTTTTTTTTGTTGTGTGCAATTTTTTTAGATTTTTTTTTGTCTATTTATTAGAAATTTGTTTTTATTTTTTTGTAACAAATAAAAATATTACTTTTGTTGCTAATTTACAATCAATTAATATTAAAAACATATAAACAAAAATATCGCTATTTTTCTCAAAACGAATTTTAATTAAAAAAAAATGAAAAAATATTTTTTTCTTAGCAATTCTCGGTGGTCTTACTGCAACTTTGTCGGAAGCACAAGTATCTATAGGCATACGAACAGGCATAAATATTAGTGACGTCAAGTTTGCCGATAAAAATATAAATAAAGTTTTTAAAGATTTTACAAATAAACGTATTTCTGTAAATGATGGTATTATTTTTGAGACGTACATTTTTCAAAATATGGCACTGCAACAAGAACTTATTTTTTCTCCAAAAGGGTACAAATATTCCGAGTCTTTGGCTAAGGGATATCACAAATATTGGTACTTACAATTTAACTCAACCGCTAAATTTGAGAACAACATAGATTTAAGTAACAAATATTATATCCTAATCGCGCCGTATTTTGCTTATTGGCTTCGCGGAGTAATGTATTATAAAGATTATAAGAATGTCCAAACTTTTAAAGAGAAGATTAAATTCAGCTATCAAATAAACAACTATGGCGAAATAACGGAATATAAATATAATAGATTTGAATACGGATTTTTAATTGCAGCCGGATTAAAGCATGAGATGGATAACGAAGACAATATATTTTTAGAAATAAGATACGAACATGGCTTTAATAATAACGGTATATTGAATATTGATGCAACTATAAATAAAGTTTTTAGTATTAATTGTGGATATTTATTTTAAGAAGATTATGCGAAAAATTATTGTTTTATTAATTTTTATGAATCAGGTGTATATTACTTATTCACAAAGAGTTACTTTGAAAGCTGGACTAAATATGAATCAAATCGAGCTGATGGGATTACCTTACAATGTAAAAGAAATAAATTTTATGCATAATTTTCAGACCGGGACAGGTGTGGATTTAAGATTTGCCAGAAAGAATCATATCTTATTTTTTCAGACCGAAATTATTTATACTCAAAAGAAGAATTTTTTATTCTCAGACGACAATCATTATATAAGCACTAATTTTGATTATATAGAAGTGCCAATTAATATAAAAATAGCATTCCCCATATCCCCATGGTTCTTCGCTATAGGAATATATGGCGCCGCAGCTTTTGAAGGATATAATAAGTACTTGATAAACAATCAAATAGTAGAACAAAAAATAGATTTTTTGACAGACAAAATACCTTTTTATGATTATGGCGTTCAAGGTAGTATCGGGCTAAAAAGGGGACTCGGTTATAACAAATATTTTATTGAACTAAGATATTATAAAGGTATGTTAAATTTATCTATGAAGCCGAATAGTAAACTATATAACAACAACTTAGGAATTACATTAGGAGTATTGATGAGCAACAAAAGATAATAATCATTGATTGGTTTGCTTTGCGTCTCTGCGTCTTTGCGTCTTTGCGTGATAATTAATTTTCCACAAAAATCATTGAAGAACTTAATATACTCAACCGCCTCCAAGAATTTTTAATATCTGTTTATAAAACGGAGTTTTTTTTTGTGAAAGATTAGAAATATCTTTACTAAAATCTTGATTAATAACCTTTGTCATCATTTGTTCCCAGTCTGCAACTGATAATGTCTTAAATTTTCTCTTTTGTTGAGACTTTTGAACACCGCGTCCCAGATGTAAAAAAAATATCTGCATATCATCGTCAAAGCTGCGGTCTATAGAGATATTTTTAAAGACTGAATTATCAGGGATATATGTTTCAAGTTTGCTGTCCCACAATGTGTTTGGCGTGGCAAAGATGTCGTACCCTAATTTTTTTATTTCTACTATCAATAAATCTCCGGTATCAAATTCGGGTAGTTTAGGTAAAAAAGATAAATTATTTTTAATAATTAATTGGAAATCAACAATATAACCTAATACATGTAAGATACCATCTTTTATTCGTGTACTATCTTTTCTTACTCCTACTGCTTTTATGGTGTGTGAAAATTTAGAAATTAAATAATTTAGCCAGCCATATTTACAGACGGCAATATCTTGATGCAAAGCCATAAAATGTACAGTTTCTTGATTTACAAGTTGTCTCGCTATTTCAAGTGCAACTCCGTTGCTGTAGCTGGCATCGTGTAGCAGGTTTTGACTATGCGGTTGCGTTTTGTTAAGGACAATATTAATATTTTCGGTTTCTATTAGCCATTGCAAATTTTCCTGTGGTGAATTATTATCTACTATCCACAGTTCGTATGGCGAGTCGGTAAATTTTTGGATAGACTGTATCGCAATTTTGAGGATAGGAATAGTAGATTTTAGTGGCAAAAAAGAGACGATGACCAGACGCGTGGCGTTTGCCGGAAGCTCTATTTGCTTTAAATATTGTATGTCGTATGTTTTTTTATCAACTATAATTTGTTGGTTTACAAATAGTTTATTCATTTTTTTGTCCTATTATTATTATGCTGTCGCACCAGTCCATTCTATAGATTCTGCTGACATATCTTGTAATTATTTTTTCTATTATGCCTTTTGGATGCCGTTTAGAATATCTTGCTATTTTTAAGACTTGCAAATCTGCAAATTTATATAACATGTATAAGCTGTTGTATCCCCATGCTGTTTTGTGGTCTATGTTAGAAATTTGTCGGTTTGGATGCGAGATGTTTGGAACTGTTACTATAAATTTAGCATTTGTTTGCATCAGCTTAGCAATTTTTAGAAATATGTCCATGCTGTCTTCTATGGTCAGATGTTCAAAAAATTGATTAGCAACAACAAATGAGAATTTACGGCTTTGTTCTATTTCATCAATATTTTGAAAATCAAAAGTTCCTTTTGGGTCATTGTCGAGGGAATAATATTTGCCGTTTCTCATTTTAGGTTGTATTATATTTTGCAATACTTTTTGGTGTCCTGCTCCGAGGTCGAGGATATCTCCTTGCGAGTAGAAATTACAAGTCTCAGTATAAGCATTTTTAATTATCGGGAGTTCAAAAATGCTTCCAAATTTTTGATAACATTCTTTTAAAGCATCGGAATAGAATCCGTATTGAAATTTTGGTTTCTTCATATTTTAAGTGAATGAAAAATTGTTAATTGATATTTTTTTCATTATTAATTATTAATTAAATTTGAATTATATTCAAAAAACTCATCTAATTTTTGTTCTAATATTTTTGTTTCAATCAGTTGTGTGTGATATTTAGCAACTAAAGCCGGCGATAAACTACGGCTAAGAGCATACTCCACCACTCTACTATCCTTATATTTGCAAAGAATAATTCCAACGCTTGGTTTTTCGTGTTTTTTTTTAACATCACGGTCGAGTGCTTCAAGATAAAATTCCAATTTACCCAGATGTTCTGGTTTAAATTCCACTGTTTTTAATTCTATTGCAACAAGACATTGTAACTCACGATGATAAAACAACAGATCAATTTTAAAGTCGGAATTACCTACTTGTACCAAATATTCTTCGCCAACGAAAATAAAATCTTTACCAAATTCGAGAATAAACTGTTTTAAATTAGCAAGAATATTTTTTCTTAAATCTTTTTCTTTATAACTTTTGGGTAATGATAAAAAGTCGAGCATATAAGTATCTCTAAAATAAGAGCTTGCTTTCGGATGTATTTCTCTCAATGGCATTGAGAGTTTTTGGGTTTCAGAAATTACTCTTTCAAAAAAATTAGTATTTAATTGTCGTTCAAGTTCATTAAACTTATATTTTTCAGTTATTGCAAGTTTCATATAAAACTCTTTTTCAATATCATTATTTGTTTTACTAATTATCAACATATTATTTGACCAACTTATGTCTCTAACCAAACTTGCAAGTTTTGGGTTGTTACAATATGTTTCGTAAAATTGTTTCATTCGCCAAATATTTTGTGCAGAGAAACCTCTAGTTTCGGGTTCATTTTTTTGCAAAAAATCTGCAAGATTTTTAACAGCTCCTGTTCCCCATTCCATAGTTTCTACTTTTTTGCTGATATACTCACCTATTCGCCAGTAAAGGTCAATTATTTCGTGATTAACAATCAAATAAGCTCGTTCCCTTGCTTTGCGAATAAGCAATTGAATTTCTGAAAATTGCTCTTCAAAATTATTTATATTTATATTTGATTTATCTAATTTATTCATTTTTAATTGATAATGATTTATAAAAAAATTGCAATAGTACTTATCTAAAATATTTTCTAAAAATCAAGAATATAATTATTCAAATATTTAGCGGCAAAATTAGGGAATTTAGAAATCATCTCGTTAACTTTAATAACGTTAAAAGTAGTAATATATTCTAATAATTCGGTTCCAAAGCTGTTAATTTCTTCGTCGTCAAATTTTTCACCTATGTTTTTTAATTGTTCGGCGAGTCCTTTAATCAAGATAAAAGAGAGATTTTTTTGTATATTTTTATAAATAGGCAAAATACTTTTTTCAAAAGCAATTTCTATATCTTCAACATTTTTGCGCGGGGTTTTCTTGGTGACATTATTAGTTCCAATTTTAGAGTCGTTCCCGTTAATATGCTCATTATTTTCTAATTGTACAATAATGATAGCATTTTGTTTGCTTTCCGGCAATATTCGTATAAATAGGTTGTTTTGTAATTCGGCATCAAAATATTTAAAGCTTACGGAAATAGAATTTTCTATGACATATTTCATTTTAACAAAAATTTCTATTAATATATCTCCGTCGAAGAGATTTTTTAAGCTTTTTACTTCGGCTTTAGCTTCTGGAAAATCAGGGAGATGCGATTCAATAATTTCTCCTTTTCTACTTGTAAGTATCAAATTATCGGGAAAAGCATTTAGGAGGACTTGTTTTTTAACTGCTTTGTGGTCAAACATTTGTTCGGTTTTCTTTTTTTCGGTAAGGTCTTCCACAATTACAATACCGCCTTTTACTACTTCATTATCTATGGTATAAAAATAAGGTTTGATAGTCATGGAAACATATACTACTTCGTTGTTGCTAAATATTTCTCGTTCTTCACTAACTATTTCATTATTAGTGTCAAGGGCATTATTAAAAAGGTATAATACCGTTCTGTCAAATACAGTAGCGAGATCTACATCAATTAATTGTCGGCGGTTGAGTTTTAAAATTTGTGCAAATCGGTCATTGACATTTGTAATATAAAAATTTTCATTGAATTGCATAATGCCGATAGGTGTTTTTCTAAATAATAGTCTGTATTTTTCTTCGCTATTTTTTAGTTCGGCTTCTGCGAGTCTACGGACTTCTATCTCTTTTGTTAATAATTTATTAGAGTTTTCAAGGAGTTCGTTTGCCTTCAATTTTTCGCGGTATCTAAAATATAGTCCGATGATAAATCCGAGTACGAGGAGCGTAATAGTGATTGCGAAAATAATATTTCGTTTGTATTCTTTTTGTGCGTCCTCCAATTTTTGTTTTTCGGCGCTAATTTCTAATAATTCAATTTCTTTTTGTTGTTTTTGAGTTTCGAGGTTCATTTGAAATTCGGAGAATTGTTCGCGTTTTTTCTGTTCCGAAATTTCGTTAATCATTCTAAGATATTCTTTATGAGCTGCGAGTGCTGTTTCAAAGTCACCATTTTTTTCGTAGGCAAAAGCGAGAATTTTGTAAGCGTTCTTAGTGAGTTCTGGAAAGTTATATACCTCTGCAATTTCGTTACATAAATTAGCGTGATTTATTGCTTCTATTGTATTGTCTTGATTAAGATATATTTCGCCTATTTTGTAATACGTTTCTGCTATTTTTTCATGCGAAGAGATTGCATCGTAAATTTTCAAAGCTTTTTTAAAGTATTCAAGCGATGGTTTTAAGTCTTCGTTCAGTAGATATATTTGTCCGAATGTGAAATAAGTTTCGGCGAGTTCAAATTTATCTGATTGTTTGATATAATATCCTAAAGATAGGTGCATCATTTTGAGTGCTGTCTCTTTTTCATATAACTCGTTGTGTGCAAGTGCGATATAACGTCTTGTGTGTGCGAGCATTGCTTGTTCGTCTTCTTTTTCTTGTATTTCTGCGGCTTCGTAAAAATATTCTAATGCTTGATTTTCATCTAACGAGATGTTTGACATACCGAGATGAAAAAGCGCATCTGATACACCGGTTTGATTTTCCAGTTCTTCGTATATTTTTTTTGCCTTAATAAAATATTCTTCGGCTACGTCGTAAACAGCTTGTGCATTGTAAGTTTTACCTACTTTTATAAAACACTTTGCGAGATTTGGTTTGTCGTTGGCATCGCTATATATTTCATAAGCAATAAAATACTCTTCCATTGCACGATAATATACTTTTTGTTTGAAATAAGTATCACCGATATATATTTCAAATTTTGCTATTGCTAAGCTGTCTTTAATTTCTTCTGCCATTTGTTTTCCCATGGCGGCATATTCGGAGGCGAGAAATGGGTCAAGATTGTAGCTCTCCAAAAATATTTCCTCTACCAAGCTTAGACTTTTGCTGTCGTTACCATTTATTGTGGTATATTTATCTAATTCTAATACTAAGCTGTCAAATTTTGTCTGTGTCCATGCGGATGCGAAAAACAACATCAGACAAAATAACATTATTATATTTTTATTTTTTAAATACATAACCTTATAATATTTACAATTTATTATACATACTTTACTTTAAGATAATCAATATACTACATGTATCAACAATTATTATTCCAAACTTATATTTTATAAAAACATTTTTAGAATTATTTTATTTTCACAAAAATATTTTAAATTTACCATGCGAAATGAAACTGGAAACCCAAAATGAGATTTGCAGAAGTGAGATTTAATTTATATTCATCAAAAGTTATAGAGTTAAAGTTAGATGTTTCAATATTCATAAATGTTACCGTTCTTTCTTTAATACTCTTATTGCTGTAAATATCTAAATTTGTTTCTGCAAAAAGCGATAAATTTCTTTTCAAGTAATATTCTATTCCGCTGCCGATACTTATGCCATTTATTATAAAAGAGTTAAGATTATATTCTATTTTTCGGGAGGATAATGCTGCCGACAAATATATATTTCGTCTGTTTAAAAACATTCTGTTTATCTTGTAAAAATTGTATTTAACTCCCATCATTATATCTTTATTGATATAGCAGTAATTACTTGCAAACAGAGGAAATGCGTTTGGCTGTCCCAATGATCTACCTTCAGCATAAAGGTAAGCATATTTGTAAGTTCTTTTTATAAATATGTCAAGTTCTGAAAATATTTTTACTTTGCAAGCGATGATAAATCCGGATTGTCGGGATTTGAATCTATCTATTTTGAAACCTGTATTTTGTAAATTTTCTGCTATTCGGAAAGCAAACGGATATTTACTTTGGTCTAAACCTGTATAAAAAGCTATAGAATTTTCTTTTAGCGGGTGCCATCTTTCTTTCGGGATATGAGTTTGCACATAATCAGAATTAATATTTGTGGGAATTGTAGGATAGTCTTTTATATCAACTGTTTCTATGAAAGATTTTTCTTTTAAATAAGGAACTATTATATTAAAATTATGTTTCTTTTTATAAGTATTGTAATCAATTTTATTTTGAGCTGGCATTCCGGAGGCGAATCCGGTTATTACTCCGATTGGAACAGATAAAAAAGTAGTCAGCAGAGCAAATACTGCCATGTCAGAGATGATGGCGCTTCCGTTACTTTCACTATAAGGTGTGGTCAGTGCAAAAAAGAAGACTGTGGATGCGGTAGTCCCGTAAATACATCCTTTAAAAAATGTTCTTTTTTTTTCGCCGTTAAGCGTTATGCGGTTGATATTGTCATAATTTATCGCTTTTAGGTCGTCGACGAAGTTGTTTTTAGAAATAACTAATGTAGAGTCGTCGGCATACCACAAATATCCGTCATGTTGCTTACCTTCAGAGTCATAAGCAGTTATTTTCGTATATTTTTGACTATATGAAGTTGCAAAAGCGAGTAGCGTAAGTAACAATATTATTATTTTTTTCATATAAATTTTGTTTTTTGTAATTGTTTTGGTAGCGTATAAAAATAGTGACCAAAATTCAAATTTACTGATTTTTCAT
>DYQJ01000148.1 GCA_020719345.1 Draconibacterium orientale
CTTGAAAATAAAATAAATAGCGTGTTTAGTCACCATTATTTTACGCTATCAAACTTTTGCCAAAGTTTTCAACTTTTGGCAAAGTTGCCGTTTATATTATAGTAACAAAAATAATTGAATTTAGTTAAAAATAATAGATACATATTCGGATTTAGTACCGAGTCTGAATGCGGGTCCCCATACCCCGAGTCCACTTGAGGTGAAATGTTTAAATTCTCCAAAATCAGAATATCCGTAGTTCATCTTACCAAAAAGGGACTTAGTTATTAAATTGATAGGAAAAAACTGTCCGGCATGTGTGTGTCCGGATAATTGTAAATCAACTTTTAAGCGTTTTAATTTGTCCGTATCTTTCATTGGCTCGTGACACAAAAATATAGTAGGATTATTTGCATACTCTGGTTTAGAAAGGAAGTTTTTTTCCAAATAATCTATTATGGTGTCATTGTGCAGATGAGTATGATTTATGCCCAAAATATTTACACCGTCTAATGTATCTAATTGATTATTAAGTGTTTTAATCTTTGTCATGGAGATAATTTTGTCCACGTCTGCTTGGTGTGAAAAAGTTTCGTGATTCCCATATACAAAATATATTTGCTGTTTTGCTTGCAGACGATTCAATGCGGCTGCAGTTTTGTTTATTTCTAATTTGGTTCCATCAAAGAGGTCTCCTGCTATAAAAATAACATCTGCTTCTTCTTTATTTAATTTTTTAACAAAATTATCAATAAAGCTGTCATCTCTAAAATTACCTATATGCACGTCAGTTATGAGCAATATTTTTTTGTTTTTCCATATCTGTGGCATATCTTGAATAGATATTTTCACTTCGGTTTTAACAATATTTTTATAAGAATAAATACCGTAAGCTGTTATAAATAAAATAGTTATAATGAATGCGAGATACAAGAATTTGAGAGTAATTTTGAGTTTGAGCAATTTAATAAAAGCGTAAATTATCCATGTTACCGAAGAGAATAGAAAAAGATAAAGCAAAATAGGTAACCACAGGACTGCATAATAATAGATGCCGTTTACGATGACGCTATTGGTTTGTCGTATTCCGAACATGGCAAAAAAGAGTAGAAGGAAATTAAAGATATAAAAAAATATAAGCGTTCTACGTCCTACGACGCTCTGAATGTCAAAGAATTTCACTTGCGACTTATAAATCACAAGATGTCCGAGAAATAGTATCCCGAAGAAGATGCTAATAAAAATGATAAATTTATACATGTTGATTATATTATTTCAAAATTAGTTTTTAATATCCACCCTATTCTGCCGTCGGCGAGTTTGATTTCGTACCAGTCGTTGAGTTTGTCTTCTAATTTAACTTTAACTCCTTGATTAAGAATAAATAAGTCGGTACTCATGTTATCGGGTGAGCTTTTGACAGTGACGGTGTTTATAATAATTGCTGCATTTTCGCCTGTGGTTTGTTCCTGCATTTTATCTGCAAAAACATAACTTGTAATACTTATCGCCAAAAATATCGTGGTCATAAAAAGTCCGATTTTTCTAAACAATAGCACTCTGTTAAAAAAGACGATTAACAATAAAACAAGTGCGGCACAGAAGAAAAATATACTCATATATGCCCAGCTGTCAACGTTTTGAGAATTAATTATTTTAAAGAAGAACTCGTCAATAAAGAATCCTTGTACGGTTTCTATTTTATCGGGAACATATTGATTAGCAAATATTAAATTATGATTAATTTTCTCATTATTGGGGTCTAAAATCTTTGCTTTTTCATAAAATAAAATAGAATAAGCTATTTTTTTATTTTTAAAATAGGCATTTCCAATATTATAATATAACTCGGCAGATTCATAACCTAATTCTTTTATTTTAAGATAGTTATCTATTGCTTCATCATATTTGTTTTCGCTGTACGCTTTATTAGCATTATCAAACAGAGTAACAATTTCATTATCATCTGCTGTGAGCCAAAATGGAAATAAGATAAAAAATATAACAATTATTTTTTTCATAAAGATTTAATTTTTAAGATGTTGTTCCAATAAACCAATAATTTTATAAGCGTCATTATAAATATCTTGCATCTTTATATCATGAGTAGATGATGGGGCAAAACGCGCAAATTCGCAGCTATCTAACAATGTTATAAATTGATTTACAATATCTTGCGGGAGATTATACTTAATAAATTGTTCCAAGATATTATCTCGTTTCAAGTCGGATACCGCTATGGTAAATTTGTCGCTTAGATATCCCCATAGCGCTTTTAAAACTTCTTCATAAAAAAGTTCGGCTTTTTGTGTTTTCATGTGCAGATTAGCCGTTTTCAGACGGCGTAAAGATATTTTATTAGCTTTTCTATTTTTCACAAGTGCGGCATCGGAGTTCAATTTTATTTGTTGTCGTTTGATAAAAGTTATTATTAAAAACAATAGTAGTGCGGCGAGCAGAATTAAATAATAATTAAGAGTTCCAAAAAAAGTATAATCTGTTTTTTTGAAGTTATAAGCCGTAGTATTTATATATAATATATCATTTCCGAGGTCTTCTACTTCGTTCTTTATAGTAATCAAATTGTTAGCAGTGGTGTCTGCTTGTCCTTCTATTGTTATTTTGAATGTATCGCTTTCAATGGTATTATATTTTCTGGTTGCAGGGTCAAAATAAGAAAATTCTAAAGCAGGGATAACAAAATTACCGGGGGCTCGTGGAATCAATACGTATTCTATTTCTCGTGAGCCGTTAGTTCCTTCTGCTGCAACTTTTATTGCTTTAACTTCATCGGGGTCTTCGTCATAGATATTGAAAGTAGAAGGAATATTTGCCTTAGGAAAGTCAAAAAGTTCTAAGTTACCGTTTCCTTCTATCTTTATTTTCAATGTAATAGGGTCATTAACATTTGCTTTTTGTTTATCTATTGAGGCATTGAATTTGAAAGTTCCTACTGCTCCGGAGAAATTAGCGGGTTTGTCGGTTGTGGGCAATGGTTTAATTGTTATTTCCTTTTCCACACTTGCAGCATCTCGTCGTTCGTTGGCAAAAAAGCCATATCCTGTAAGACAACCAACTTTGTATTGTCCAATTTTAAGTTTGCCGGTTTGCTGCGGAATCAAGAGTTTTTGGTGCCATAGTGCGGTCAGATATTTTTTTCCGCTGATAGACTTCATCTCAAATTGTATATTTGTAGGACTGTAAATATCTTTGTTCCAGAATCCTTCAAAAGTAGGGAAAACGGCATCTTCAAAACCTGCGATGTCGTATCGCGAATAAAATCGTGCTGTAGCAACAATTTGCTCGCCAAGATATGCTTCTGTTTTATTGAGAGTTACATCAATAAATAGTTCTCCGCTTGCTGTGACATCCGAAGTTGTTGATGCGCTTCCGGAGGCAGTTACAGTTAAAGTATTAGAAGTATAAGTTTTGCCTCCTGCGACTGCTTTAGCTGCCGCTATAGTAAATTTGCCGGCTTTTTTAGCGGACAATGTATATACCCAAGTATGTGCGGAGTTTCCTTCTTGCACAACTTTTCCGTTAATAATGACAGTCGTTCCGCCAGATGATTGATATTGTGAAACACCAAGTATCTGAAAATTAGATAAATCAGGTTCTTGGAAGCTTGAGGCGCGAGCATTATTTAAAACTATTTTTAGTTCAAAAGGTTGTCCTACTTGTACTGTTTCGGCACAAGACATGCTCAAATTTATGTCTTGTGCATAAATTTGAGTCATAAATATTAGCATTATTATAAAACAAAATATATTTTTCATAGAATACATTAATGAATTATGAATTATAAATTTTACCAGTCTTTTTCTTTATCGTGTTTTTGCGTTTTTTCTTTTTCTTTAACTTTTTCATAAGTTTTTTTGTCGTCATCTCCCAGCGCATCTAATATTCGTTGAGCATCTTCTTCAGATATTTTGTATTGTTTTTCTTTGGCGTCTTGATTTTCGTCTTGTTTATCTTTATTTTCATCTTTTTTGTCTTCCTGATTTTCTTGATTGTCCTGATTTTCTTGATTTTGTTGTTGTTGCTGCTGTTGTTGCAATTTTTTCAACAAATCTTTTGCTACCATATAGTTAAGCTTCGGTTCTTTATCCGTAGGACTATATCTCATGGCATTCTTATACGATTCCATGCACTTTTTCAAAATATCTATCGCACCTTGCAAATCTTGTGCGCCAAATTTTGCCTCTACCTGTTTTAATTGAGCATTTCCAAGATTAAAATATATCTTAGATAGTTCTTTTGTGTCTTGCGTAAATTCGGTCAGTTGCATAAAATCTTTTTCTGCCGATTCATAATTTTTCTGTTTGAACGAAGTATTAGCAATATTATACTTAGCAATCAACGAAGTAGAGTCCTTTTCTAACGCTTTTCTAAATTCTATGTTGGCATTTTCGTATTCTTTTATATCATAATATTCATTTCCACTTCTGATAAAAGATTCAAAAGATTGGGAAAAAACATTTATTGTAAAAAAACAAAGCGCTAATATAAAAAATATTTTTCTCATAATCAAAGATATTAAAAAAAAATTAACTTATTGGAATATTTTTAGTTTACTGAGCCATCTATTTTTTCTTTCTAAAGTAAAGAAATCTATTATTAACAAAATTAATGCGGCAAAAATAAAATAGTGATATTTATCGTCATACGAAGCAAAGACTGCGATTTCTCCTTTTGCTATTTTTTGTATTTCGTCATAGATATAATTTAGTCCGATGTCGGTATTGCTTGCTTTGACGTAGGTTCCGTTTCCTGCTTTTGCGATTTTTTTGAGCATTTCCTCGTTGAGTTTCGTCATGACAATATTTCCTTGTTTGTCTTTTTTCAAATTATTATTAGAATTTTCATCCGGTATAGGTTCTCCTGCTTCGGAGCCAATTCCTATTGTATAAACAACAATTCCGGCTTTATAAGCATTTTCGGCAGCTGTTACAGCATCGTCTTCGTGATTTTCTCCATCGGAGATAACAATAATGGCTCTACTTTTATCATTATTCGGGGAGAAAGAATTGACTGCCAGATTGATAGCCGCTCCTATTGCTGTTCCTTGTATTTTCACAAAAGAATGGTCTATAGATTTAATAAACTGTTGCGAGGCATTATAGTCATTGGTCATCGGCACTTGCGTGGAAGCTTCTCCGGCAAAAATGATTACGCCTATTTTATCGGTATAAAATTTATCCAACAGTTTGATAATAGAAGTTTTAGCTTTTTCCATACGGTTCGGGTATATGTCCTTTGCCAACATACTATTTGAGACGTCAAGTGCGACAATAATTTCGCCGCCTTGCACTTTACTTTCTTTGAGGACAGCACCTACTTGTGGGCGTGCTATAGCTAAAACAATAAACGTATAAACTAACATTATTAAAATGAATTTAAAATTATTTCGTCCTTTGGAATACTCGGGCATGAGTGAACGTATAACTTGCTCATTACCAAAAGTTTTAATAGCTTTGTTTTTTTGTATTTTAATCAAAATATAAAAAATAACAAACAAAGGTATTGCCAGAAGACAAATTAAATATTCTGAATTAGCAAAAAATAAATCAGTCATGGGTTACGGGATTGTTTTAATAATAAGGTTTTTAATTAAAATATCTAATACAATAATAATGAGAGTTGCCATGGCGAACCAGAAAAATTCTTCTTTAACGTTAAGCGTCTTTTTTATTTCTATCTCCATCTTTTCAAGTTTATCAATTTCTTGATATATTTCTATGAGTTTTTGTTCATTGGTGGCTCTAAAATATTTTCCGCCTGTTAGCGCGGATATTTTTTGCAATACTTCTTCGTCAATCTTAACTTCAACTTTTTGGTACTGAACTCCGGCAAAAGTATTTACAGGCATGTTTGCATAACCGTTGTTCCCTACTCCTATTGTATAAACTTTAATTCCGTAAGTTACAGCGAGTTCGGCGGCTGTTAGCGGTGCGAGTTCTCCTGCATTGTTTACACCATCGGTGAGTAAAATAACTACTTTACTTGGGGAATTGCTGTCTTTGAGTCTTGATATTGCGGTACCTAATCCGAGTCCTATTGCTGTTCCATCTTCAATAATTCCCTCTTTAAGTGACATGAGCAGGTTTTTTAACGTTGCATGGTCGGTTGTAAGCGGACAAAGTGTGTAGCTTTCGCCGCTAAATGCTACGAGTCCCATTCTGTCATTAGGTCTTCCGGAGATGAATTGTGCAGATATATTTTTAGAAGCATCCATTCTGTTTGGGTCAAAATCCATAGCGAGCATACTACTTGAAACATCTATTGCCAGAACTATATCAATTCCTTCTGTTTTAGAGGTTTCGTTGGTGCTTGTGGTTTGCGGACTCGCTATCATAGTAACAAACAATAAGACAAGCAATATTTTATTGACAAACAAAATATGTCGCCATAGACTATTTGTTTTGTGTTGTTTAGATTTGTACGCATCTAAAGTAGATATTCTGAGTGTCGCATAGCTGTCGCTGTGTCTGAGCATGTACCAGATAATCATCGGCACAATAATAGTTGCGAACCAAAAATATTGGGGACTCGCAAAAGTTATATTTTCTAATAAATTTATCATAACATAATATATTTATTCTGTTTTTTGATTATTTACATTTATAGTTTGAGCAGTAGTTTTGACAAAAAATAAAATATTATCAAAGCTGATGTCATTATCAGAGGACAACGGCAACCCTTTAGCAAATTTTACTGCATCGGAGGTGAAAAGAACAAATTTAATTTTTTCTATAAGCGTTTTTTCCACGAGTTTAGAAATTTCTAACGAGATAATAATTTCGGCAGATGTTCTTTCAAAAGTAGCAATATCAAATCTGTTTTCAATATATTCTCTAAAAATATCTGTTAATTGTGTGTAATATTGTTTAATCAAATCTTGCTGCCAAAGTTTTTCTTCTTTTAGTTTCTCTAATTTTCTAAGTGCTATAAAATGTGCGGGTTCTTTAGGTTTTTCTATTTTAATTATCGGCTTGTTATCTTTTTTTCTTTTGATAATATAAATGATTAACGCTGTAAGAATCAAGATAATAAGTGGTATTATAACTTTATATTTGTGGTCTCGCCAAAATTCTTGAAAAGTCCATTCAATATTATAATTTTCCGGGTTATCAAAGATTTTCGCTATTTTAGTGGAGTCAGTTGCAGTAGAGTCTAATTTATCAAATACGGGAATCAATTTTTCGGCGTGTTCTTGGTAAAACGTTGAGTCAACGGGCATAAGATTAACGGCAATTTGAAATGAGTCCGTTTTAAAAGTATCTGTTCCGAGCGTAAAAATAAACGGTGGAATGGTATAAAGCGTATCTTCAAAAGAAGTAATAACAAATTTTTGAGACAAAAACAGCCGTTGGTCTTGTGTGATTCCTGTATCAATTTTGTCTTGTGCGAGAATTTCTATATTCTTAACAAGTTCATCATCTATTTCGGGGAATTGAATAAACTTATCTTTTGGTTGTATTATTTGCAGATAGAAATTTGTTTGTTCTCCGATAATCAACATATTAGTATCCACATAGGCATTGACTTTAATATCTTGTGCCAATAATTGCATGCTGATTGACATTATAAAAAGCGTAAAAATAAATCTGTAATTTTTCATTCTATAATTTTTCATAATGCGTTATCTTTTTTTAAATAAATTAATAAGTGGCTTAACGTAGTCTTTATCAGTAGGAATCATGGCGAAATCTACTCCGGATTTGCGAAAAGTTTGCGTTAATTTCTCATTTTTTTCGTTCCATCGTTTTTCTTGTAAGCTTCTGATGAATTCATTTTTAGCATTAATATCTTTAATATTTCCGGTTTCTGCGTCTTCTGCTCTGATATAAAAACCTTTCGGTAATTTTACTTCTATTTGGTCGTAGACGTATAATGCGATGAGGTCATGTTTTTGATTAGCAATTCGTATCGCTTTACTGAAGTCGTCGGCTTCGAAGTCGGAGATTAAAAATACGGTGCTTTTTTTAGTTATCGCATTAGTGAGAAATCTCAATGATTCGGCTATATCAGTTCTATGATTTTGCGGCTCTATGCGTTTGAAAATATTTTTAAAAAAAGTAAATGGCTTACCTTCTTCGGGTTGTGAAAAATTTATGACTTCTCGGATAATTCTAAGTATGTGCGATTTCCCTTTTTGTGGCGGGATAAATTTTTCTATTTTGTTACTAAAAAAGATAGCCCCGATTTTATCATTATTTTGCGAAGCTGAAAAGGCGATGAGCGCGGTCAGTTCGGCGATACGATTGCTTTTCAATTCGTTAGCTCCTGTTTTGATAGAATTGCTAATATCTATCAAAATAATGACGGTCATTTCTCGTTCTTCTTCGAAGACTTTGATATACGGATGTCCGAATCTTGCGGTCACGTTCCAGTCAATATTTCGTATGTCATCTCCGAATTGGTATTCTCTGACCTCACTAAAAGTCATCCCCTTTCCTTTGAATGCGCTGTGATATTCTCCGGCAAAGACATTGTTAGTCAGTCCTTTAGTCTTTATTTCTATTTTACGAACCTTTTTTAATAGCTCTTTTGTATCCATAAGAAATTATATTTAATTAAACTTTTTAATTTTTCCAAAGTTTTAAAACTTTGGAAAAGTTAAAATACTAAGGCACTTCTACAATATTAAGAATTTCACTAATAATGTTGTCTTGCGTAATATTTTCGGCTTGCGCTTCATACGTGAGTCCGATGCGGTGTCGGAGGACGTCGTGACAAATAGTTTTCACGTCTTCGGGTATCACATATCCTCGTCTTTTCAAAAAGGCATACGATTTAGATGCAAGTGCTAAGCTGATACTTGCTCTCGGAGATGCTCCGTAATTAATAAGTTCCTTAAAATTAGGGAGTCCATAGTTATGCGGAAATCTTGTAGCAAAGACGATGTCCACGATATATTTTTCTATTTTTTCGTCTAAGTAGATGTCTTTAACAACATTTCTTGCATTGATAATGTCTTGCGTTGTCATGATAGTATCCGGTGTAGGAAAGCTTTTGGCTATGTTTTGTCGGATAATAATTTTTTCTTCTTCTATTTTTGGGTAGTTAATAACAACTTTCAACATAAATCTGTCCACTTGTGCTTCCGGTAGCGGATATGTACCTTCTTGTTCTATCGGGTTTTGAGTAGCGAGGACGAGGAATGGTTCATCTAATTTGTAAGATTCCGTTCCTATTGTGACTTGTCGTTCTTGCATTGCTTCGAGCAGCGCGCTTTGTACTTTTGCCGGTGAGCGGTTGATTTCGTCGGCGAGGATAAAATTAGAAAAGATAGGACCTTTTTTAACGATGAATTCTTCGTTTTTCTGACTGTAAATTAATGTACCTAACAAGTCTGCAGGTAAAAGGTCTGGTGTGAATTGTATTCTTTTAAATTTAGCATCGATGACCTTAGCCAGCGTGTTGATAGCCAGCGTTTTCGCAAGTCCGGGTACACCTTCGAGGAGGACGTGTCCATTAGCTAGCAACCCTATCAATAAGCTGTCTATTAGATGTTTTTGTCCGACAATAACTTTTGTCATCTCCTTGTAAATGAGGTCTGAAAAAGCACTTTCCCGCATTATGCGTTCATTTAGTTCTCTAATTCCTTCTGTCTGATTCATAATTATAGTATTATTAATTTTTTGATAGCGTAAAATAATGGTGACTAAACACGCTATTTATTTTA
>DYQJ01000149.1:0-2192 GCA_020719345.1 Draconibacterium orientale
AAAATTAAACCACATAGGCACATAGACTCATAGAAAAATTAAGATTTTATAAACACCCCATTACTTATCACGCAAAGACGCAAAGCAAACCAATATTTTAAAACTTTGCCAAAGTTTAAAACTTTGGCAAAGTTGCCGTTTATAGTATATTATTTAAGAACCAAAAAATTTATTTACTTATTTAGTAGATAGTTCATTCCTCATTTTTGTTGCGTCAGCGTATAGCTCATGTGTTTCTGTAGCGTTTGCGAAGTAGAGGTCTAATGCTTTTATAGCTTCTTGATTGTTAGCGAGTTGTTTCCAACAAAAAGCTTCATAATAGGCGGCATACAAATTAGTTGCGTCGTATGAAAATACTGTTCTGTAGTCTGCTAATGCTTCTTCAAATTTATTTAGTTTTCGGTACAAATCGCCTCTTGCGTTTAGCGAAGATACGTAGTCGGGACTAATTTCTAATGCTTTATTAAAAAACTCGAGCGCTTTGTCATTATTATTTTCTTGTTGATATATTTGCGCTAAAGTGTGGTATGGTCTATTGTAGTTAGTATCCAGCTCTATACATTTTTTCAAGTATATTTTAGCAGAGTCAAATTTGTCATCATTATAAAAAGCGAGTCCGAGATTGAATAAAGCATAATTGTCGTCAGGGGTTAATGTTATTAAATATCTATAATCTTCTATTGCTAACTTATATTGTTCTGAATTTATATATGCTCTTCCTCGTTGAAAATAAGCCAATTCGTAGTCTGGTTTATATTTTAGTGCTTCATTAAATTCAAGAATTGCGATGTCGTATTGGTATTGCTCAATGTAAGATATTCCGAGATTATAATGTGCGGCATAGTCGTCTGGTACGTAGTCCAGATATGTTAAATAATTATTAATGGCATCTTGATAATAGTCTATTTCGTAATAGTTGTAAGCGTTGTAGAAATAAGCGAGGTCATAATCGGGGTTTAAGGTTAATATGTTGTTAAATACATCTGTTGCTTCATAATAGTTTCCTAAGTTAGTGTGGCATCGTCCGATATATAATTTTATGTCGATGCTGTCTTGATAATCTTGTTCTAATTGCAAGAATATCTCTAATGCGGCGTTGAAGTTTGCATTTTCAAATTCTGTTATTCCGTTGTCGTAGAATATGGCATAGTCGTCAGCGTTCTTGTTGTCTATTTTTTGAGTTATAGTATTAAAAAAACGAGCCACATCAAAATCAAATAATTTATATCCTTTTTGTGCGCCTACGGTGTAATAGCTTAGTAGATAAGCCATTAAAATAACTGCTAAAATAATTAGAAATTTTTTCATAATGTTAAGATTTATATTTTTTTATAATATTTTTTACTTCCTGCATATCTAATTTTTCTTTAAATTCTATTTTTTCGCCATTGTGGAGAATAAACGGGGATGGGGTTATGTCTGCGTTTGCTCGTATGATATTGTAAATTTGAGTTTGCGTCATCGTTAAAAGATTTATTTCCAAGTCGGTTTCTTTTATTTTATGCATAACTTTGTATTGATTTTGCATTTGCGGAGTAGTATCAAAATTATCAGTTAAAATATCGTTAATACTTTTTCTCAAAATAGTTTCTTTAATCTGGATAATTTTTTTGTTTACCGAAAAGTAAGTATCTTCTTCTTCTATGGAGGTTTTATCTTGATATATAATATTTCCTTCAAAGAGTTTATTGCTCATCATGTAGAAAGTGACTCCTATTTCTGTTTCATTATTCATGATAGCATACTGTATGGGAGTTTGCGATTTGTATTTTGGCAGCAGAGAATTATGTATATTAATTGCTTTATAATTAAGTAATTCAAGAAATTCTTTTTCTACATATTGAGGATAGTTATTTAATATCAATAAATCAAAATTCTGTTTTTCAAATTCTTCAAAATAGGTATAAAAATTTTTGTTATTCTTAGGAAGATGCAGAATAAGCTTCATATTTTTTGTGTGAGTAATGTAATCAAAATAGTTGATAGTTTCAGGGGTATTACTTGCGGCAATTATTCCGCCGATACATTTTTGAGGGATACATTTCATTAATAAATTGACACCTTGAATATCTCCTCCAATAATAATATTTTTAAATACAATATTTTTCATATCCATATCATTTTTATTTCGTTTTCGGTGGTCGTGGTAAATTGTTTGTGTCTGTTTTTGTCCATTATGAGCATGTACGATT
>DYQJ01000149.1:2292-9659 GCA_020719345.1 Draconibacterium orientale
ATGTTTTTGTGAAATGCAAATGCCTGTGATATTAAAATATTTTTTCATTGTTTTTAGGTTTCAATTATTTATTAATTTATATCCATATCATTTTTATTTCGTTTTCAGTGGTCGTGGTAAATTGTTTGTGTCTGTTTTTGTCCATTATGAGCATGTACGATTTATTTGCGTTTTCGCGTCTCATGTAGTCTTTTAGTCGGAGGATTCCTTGTTGGTGATATTCTTGTCCTCGCCAGATTTTTAGTTCGGTAATAAATTTTTCGTCGGCAAAAATGACGACAATATCAAGTCGTTTTTCTTCGCTTGTCTCTACTTCTTTGAAAGAGAAGCCGATGCCGTTGATAATAGGTTTTAAAAAGACAAGAAATAAGAGCCGTAAATCTTTTTCCAAAAATTCATCGGATTTTAAGACGTCAGATTTAGAGTACTTTTCTTTTATCACTTCTTGAAATTTTAATAAGACTTTATCAAAATCTAATTTTCCGGTATCTGTTATGTATGTAGATTGTACGGCTTCGGTATTGCTTATTTTATGGTCGTTATATAGTTCATATTTAGCAATATAATAATCAGTAATATATTCTTCATATATTTTATTGTGGATTTTAATTTTACCTGTTTCATGGTTTTTATCAATTATACCGTACATATATGCCATACTAATAGTCGGTTCACTAATCACAAAATTATAATTTTTCCCGCCGAGGATAATATTTTGCATCATTTTATATAAAATTTCATTATTTTCTATATTTTTTATTAACGATTCAAAATTAGTATTATTTTCTTGAATCAATAATTTTATAACTTTTTCTATATCCGATACGAACCATTTTTTCTCTTCTCGTTTGGGCAATATTTTTTCGTCTATATCTTTACAAATTTTACTTACCAAAAAAGGATAACCACTTGTATAATAATATATTCGTGTGCTAATTTCTTCAGCATTGAGGTCTATATTTTTATAATTTTTATAATCAGTGAGCATTTCTTGTATTTCGTGTGGCGTAAAGCTTAAATCTATCTCAAATTCGGCAGCAATATTCCAGGGGCTATTATATTTTGACTCAGAATTAGGAGAGATTTTAAGTTTTAGCGTTTTCACATCATGCACTCCCGCCAGGATGACACTATGAAAAGTAACATCTTTGGAGGCTTCTCGCAATAAATATTTGTTGCGTAGAATCCCAAGAAAATCTAAGAATAGTTGATTATTCATACTTTTGTCCACTTCATCTATCAAAAGCACTAATTTTTTGTCAGACAATAAGCATAAATTAGTTATTAAATCATCTAATTCTTGCCAAGTAAAAATATTTTTATTTTTAAAAATAAATTCTGCATACAGAGTTAATTTATTGAAAACAAATATTTTATGTAATAATTTTAAGAAATGTGGAATAAACAACTCTGCACCATTATAGGACTCCACTCCCATTCCTTCGAAGCTAATTGACAAGCAGATATAATCTTCGCGTTGACGTAGTTTATTTTCTATATTTAAAAATGTAGTAGTTTTACCAAACTGGCGAGGACGATTTATGGTAAAATATTTTTGGTCGTCTATCAGTTCTAACATTTTTTCTATTTTGGCAGATGTATCCACCACAAAATGTTTTTGTGAAATGCAAATGCCTGTGATATTAAAATATTTTTTCATTGTTTTTGGTTTAAGGTATTTTATTTCCGTTTTTGTCAATAAAAAACCATTGGTCGCTGTTCCAGATTCCATATTCTCCCATCATTGTGGTTGTGCATTCAAATGCGACTTGCGCTTTTCCGTCTTCAAAAGCAAAGGCGCATTTATATTGTGGCTCGATGACAATTTTGCCGGTTTCATCTGCAAAACCAATTTTATCATCTTTTACTATCCTAAAAAGTCCTTCTGAGACATAATCAGGTCCGTTGTCCATGATATATACTTCAAATAGTTGTTCTAATTGTCTATTTATGGCGATGCACTTATTTTCTTTCGTTATCACTATCGCCATAGTTTTAAAAGTGTCAGTGAACAAATAAATGTATTTGTCATGCTCAATGACTATATTTCCTTTTTTGTCTTGGTACCACATTTTCTCGTAGTTTTCATCATATTTTAGGATTAAATAATCGTCTTGTGGTTTTTTGTGGTTGTTACACGTAGCATATAACGTGATAATCAAGGCAATAATTACAATATTTTTCATCTTTATCAAATTATTAATTATTAATATTCATCTTTTCTTTTAGATATTTAGCACTTAAATTTATTGATAATCAATATTTTTCGCAAATTCACGTAAAGAACTTTATTGATTATCAAATCTTTGCGAAACTCTGCGAGAAAAAATGTTGATATTCAATATATTATTTATTCATCGCATTTCTATAATCATCAAATTGTAAATAAATATTTAGTAATCTGTTAGGTGTTTCAACTACTAAATATTTGTTTTCATTTTTAATTAAAAAATCAATTATAGTGGCAGGTTCAAATTTATATTTTCGCAACAGTTTAATAATAATACTTTTGTAATTAAACCCTTTTGGGAATTTTATGTGAATTTCGTTATTATCATGTGAACCAATATATAAATTATTTTCCAATTCCGCATCTAAATCATCTATCGTATAATCAGTATTTGCTTTGAAGAATTTATAACAATCATTTACTGTATTTACTTTTATATCAGTGTCATAAATAATATCATGTAAACGAGAAGCCAAAAAAGATATTTTATTAAATTTTAATTTTTGTGGCAGTATATCCAATAAATCCAAAGTTGGAACTCCCAAGAAGTAAAAATATAAAATATCCTTTTCCTTTTTTAAATATGCCAATTCTATTCTATTTATATTTTGTGCTTCCATATTATTTACAATTTGGGTCAATATGAGATGAATTAGAACCTTTTCCTGTTGGAGTTCCCAAAAAGTCTAAGTATAAATCTCTATCGTTCTTAAAATTTGGATTATATCTGTGCCAATGGTCTTTTGCTTTATCTCCGGTTAATCCGGGTTTTCCTTTTTCAAATGCAATTTTAATATTTGTATTTTTGTATTGAAAAATTCGTCTGTTACTACGTTCTATCATTCTTGGGTCTGTTACTTCTTTCCAATCTTTACTCAAATCATCTGGATTGCAAGGCGGTTTTTTCCAGTCAATATCAGTGTGCGTATCAATTGGGATGTCTTTTGGGATATCTATTGTATAATAAATTGAAATTCCAAGAGTTAAAACTATAGTTATAAAAAGTAAAAATAAAATACTTTTACTTTTTGCAAATGTATTTAATAGATTATCTGTAATATTATCTATTGATATTGAATTAATCATTTTATTATATTTTATTTATCAAGTATATTTATTTTGTAACTATTTAGGTATCCCTCAAAATACATGGTAAAAATACTATAAATATTTAGGAAAAAAAATAAAATAAATATTAAAAAAAAAAAAATTTGGCTTGTTCACGACTGTTGGAGTAGTTATTTTGGATTAACGCATCTGAAACATGCTATCTGTGGTGCGCATCTTCTACGAGAATTACAAAATCTAAATGAAAACGGCAGCCAAATTAATGTTTTCAAAGAACTTTGCAATGTTTTCGATGGAAAATTTATTTTACCGACAAAGCCAAGCTAAATATTAATCTTTTCTTTTAGATATATATCTTACGGGATACCATGCGGCAAAGAAACCGATAGCCGTTACAGTTAATAAGACATATATAAAATCAATTAATTGAATATGAACGGGATATGCGTTTACAATAAATGTTCCGGAGCTGGGGAATTGTATTATTTGGAATTTTATTTGTATCCAACAAATAATATAACCTAAAATAAGTCCCGTAACTGCTCCTATCAAAGAAATTAACCATCCTTCGATTAGAAATATATTAGAAATAAGTTTATCATCCGCACCGAGATTTTGTAAAATAGTTATATCTTTTTGTTTATCAATTATTAACATAGAAAGTGAGCCGACAACATTGAAAGAGAGAATCATAATAATAAACGAGAGAATTAAAAATATCGCCCATTTTTCGGATTGCATAATTTTAAAAAGCAGTTCGTGTTGTTGATACCTATCTTTAACCGTAAATCCGTTACCGAGTATTTGTTGTATATTCTGTTGAATATCTTTTATATTATAATTTTTGTCTATTGCGATTTCTATAGATGTTACTTCGGTCTTATATTCAAGTAGTTCGCGCGTGAATTCTATAGGGACAATAATATATTTAGTGTCATATTCTTGTTGAATAGTAAAAATTCCGGCAGGGTATAAATATTTTTTATTAAAAGCTGCTTCTACATCAAAAGTCACACTTTCTTGTCTTTTAGGTACCCATATTTTTAGCGGGGTAATGTAAGATAGTCCGATGGAGAGATAGTAAGCAACCCCATAACCTACGACGGCATATTGTTCTTTTCCTTTTTTCAAGATAAATTCGCCGTCGTAAATCATAGTATCTATTCCGCTCATTTTAACAAAGTCGTCGGAGACTCCTTTTACAGAGCCGATAAATTGTTTATCATCATATTGAAAGAGGGCATTTTCTTCTATTACTTCGGTAAAATATTTTATGCCTTCCATCTCTTTAACTTTAAGTATTATCAAGCTGTCTGCCTTAAAAGTTTTGCCTTCTGTTAGCGTTATTTTCAAATCGGGGTCAAAAGAATTGAACAAAGTTTTTATCAAGTTATCAAATCCGTTAAATACGGAGAGGATAACTATAAGTGCCATCGTTCCAAAAGTTACTCCGGCTGTTGCGATGGTAGAGATAATGTTTATAACATTTCTTTTCTTTTTAGAAAATAAATAACGTCTGGCAATAAATAAGGCAAGATTCATTTTTAGGATTTATTACGTTTTCGGTTTATGAGTTCTGTTTCTGCTTGTAGCCAAAATTTTTCAGCGGTGTCGTTCTCTGTATTCTCTGCATTTAGCCATATTTGATAAGCACGTATTTGTATTTGCTCAAACGCTGGGCGGTCGTCAATGTAATGTTCACACGTGAGGTCTAACTTGTTGTATGGGGCTTTTCCAAAAAAATCTTGTCTTCCGCATATTTCAGATGTAAATCGTAAACAGTTGTTTTTCAAGATACAATTATCTCCTGGACACATTAATCTATCGTACATAATATTATAAATAATCGGTTTTATATTCGTTTGCTTTAATAAAAGGTGCTATTGCTCTGTCGTAAATACCTTGTATATATGCTATTGTCATGCCATAGTTTGTAACGGGTATTCCCGATTTTATGGCGGGTTTAAGTCTGTTTATCAGTTGTTTTCTGGTTATCATACAACCTCCGCATTGTATGACTAATGCGTATTCTTTTATATCTTTTGTAAGATTGTCTAATCCTGCTACTACATCGTATTCTAATTTTTTACCTGTGAAATTAGCGAGCCATCGGGGTATTTTTACACGTCCTATGTCGTCGCAAGAGGTGTGATGCGAGCAGGATTCTAATAAAAGGACTTTATCACCGTCTTTGAGATTGGCGATTTTAGGAGTTCCTTTCAAATAGTTTTCAAAATCTCCTTTTATTCTTGCTAATACCACACTAAAACCAGTGAGAGGTATGTCTTTAGGTACTGCGGCATCTGCTTTAAGGAAAATTTGGCTGTCCGTTATAGCGAGTTTAGGTTTTATCTGTGTTTTTCTAAGGAAGGCGTCTATTTCGCGTTCTTTTAAAATAATAGCAATGCAGTCATTATCAAGGATATCACGTATTGCTTGTATTTGTGGCAATATCATTCGTCCTTCGGGTGCTTCTATGTCTATTGGAGTTATCAACAACACAATATCTCCGTAGCTAACGAGGTCACCGATTAGCGATTGCGTTTTATATGCGGATTCGGGTATAGTTTTTCGTATCAGATCTATTAGTTCTTCGTAGTTATTCGGGTTTCGTGTTGAAAAATCTATGGTTTTAGCTTTTTGTTGTAGTTCAATTAATAATTTAGTCTGCGGTTTTAGTTTTTCTAAGTCTGCTTTGTTGTGTACTACGATGAATGGGGTCTCATAATTTTTAAATTCTTCCACTAATTTTTTCTCGAAGTTGTCAAATGTGTTGTTTGTAATTACAAGTATCGCCATATCAATAAGTTTTATAGAGTCCATCGTTTTAGCGATTCTTTTTTCTCCGAGTTCCCCGCTGTCATCTATTCCGGCAGTGTCAATCAAGATAACCGGACCAAATCCGGTTATCTCGAAAGTTTTTTTTACAGGGTCCGTTGTAGTTCCTGCGGTGTCGGAGACAATTGCGATATCTTGTGCGGCAAGACAGTTTATTAACGAGCTTTTTCCGTTATTTCGTCTTCCGTAAATACCTATATGAGGTTTTATATCACGTCCTTTGTTCATCTTAATAATCTCCCAGAGTTTCGTTTAGTTGTGCGAGAGCTTTTTTGAGTTGCTCGTCATTAGGTGCTTTACCGTGCCATTTGTGAGTGTGCATCATAAAATCTACTCCTTGTCCCATTATAGTTTTCATAATAATAACTATTGGTTTAGAGTTGTGTGCCATCAGTTTAGCTTTGTTTAGTGTGTCCACAATTTCCTGCATTTTAGCGCCGTTTGTTTCTAGTACTTCCCAGCCGAATGCGATGAATTTTTGTTTTAGGTCTCCCAGCGGTAGTACTTGGTCTGTTGGTCCGTCAATTTGTTGTCCGTTGTAGTCTATGGTAGAAATCAAATTGTCCACTTTTTTTCCGGCGGCAAACATTAGGGCTTCCCAGATTTGTCCTTCTTGTAGTTCTCCATCTCCATGCAATGTAAAGACTAATTTTTTGTCGTTGTTCAGTTTTTTAGCTAGTGCAGCTCCTATTGCTACTGAGAGTCCTTGTCCTAATGAGCCGGCTGCCATTCGGATTCCTTCTAAGTGTTCTGCTATTGCTGGGTGTCCTTGCAGTCTAGAATTTATTTTACGGAAAGTAGCGAGTTCTGCTATATTAAAATACTCGGCTCTTGCTAATACACTGTACCAAAGCGCAGAGAGATGTCCGTTTGATAAGAAGAAGAGGTCTTCGTCTGTTCCGTTCATCTCAAATTTGTGTGGATTGTGCTTCATGGTATCAAAATATAAAGCTACTAAAAAATCGGCACAACCGAGTGCTCCTCCTGGATGTCCGGAGCTTGCACCGTGAATCATTCTTAATACATCTCGCCGCACCTGCGATGCGATATTTTCCAATTCAGTTATATTTTTCATCTCTACAAAATTTATTTATTTGTACAAAAATAAACATTTTTTCGTAAGAAAAAAATATTTAGATAAAAAATTAAAATCGTAAATAATTTTGGTAAGTTATATACTAACGTTTCGGAGAATATTTAAAACACTTATAATAAAGTAGTTAGCTTTTTA
>DYQJ01000364.1 GCA_020719345.1 Draconibacterium orientale
AAGGCGACCCACAAGGACAATGCCTCGCCGCAATGATGGTAGCACAAGAAAATAATAACAACGAAAGACCTATTTACGGGGTAGTTGTAAAAGGAAAAGACTGGTCTTTTATGATTTTGAAAGGTAAAGAATATGCTATTAGTCGTGCATATAACGCCACAATATCAGAACTTTTTGAAATAGTTAAACTTCTGAAACACTTGAAAACTATTATTGAAGAATATGTAAAAAGTTAATTTTTTTGTATATTTGCGAAAATAATATTTTTTAAAATAAAAAATTATGGAGACTTTAAATTTAGATGTAAACAAACGATACACTTATGCCGATTATCTTACATGGTTAGACGATGTAAGACGTGAACTTTTTGACGGTTTTATTAAACTTATGACGCCAGCACCTTCGAGTACACATCAAATAATTGCAAATAATATTAATGGTTTCTTTTGGAATTATTTACGAAAAAAACAATGTAGATTATTTCAAGCACCATCAGATGTTAGATTTCCCAAAACAAAAAATAATGTAGATGATAAACAATTATATACAGTCCTTCAACCCGATTTATACGTTGTTTGTGATTTGTCAAAGATAGATAAAAGAGGTTGTCTGGGAGCTCCCGATTTAATTATAGAAATTGTTTCGGCAGGAAATTCAAAACGCGACATAAAAGATAAATTTAAAATATACGAAGAATATGGTGTACGTGAATATTGGATTGTATTTCCCAACGATGAACTTGTTTACGTTTATTTATTAGATGAAACCGGAAAATACAAAGAAAAAGATATTTACGAAAGAGACGACAAAATACCGGTTAATATTTTCAACGGCGATTTAGAAATTGATTTGACTGAAGTTTTTGAATAATTAGTGTCCATCCACAAAGTTATTTTTGCCCACGAATTACACTAATTTCACGAAATTAACTCTTTAAAAATTAGTGTAATTCGTGAAATTGGTGGGCAACTTTTTTTAGTTTGTGGATGCACTCTAATTAATTTTGATAAAAAATAACTTTTCCAAAGATTTAAAACTTTGGAAAAGTTGTTAATTACTACTTTTTTAACTAATTTTAAACAAATATAAATTTTGGGGCACGCCCCCGAACCCCCAAATAGATAAATAGTTAAAATCTCCGAACCGCACGCACTCCATACGTATAGTCCTTAGTGGTGTTGCCCTGGGTGCCGTTGGAGAAGTACTGGAGCCACGCGTAGAGGTTATTGCTCTCGGTAGAACTCCAATAGTAGGCTGAAAAAGTTAAACCATTTGTAGAACCATCGAAAAAATTATCAATTATTTTAGTGAGCATATTGTTTGCTCTGCAATTTGCAAATGCACAAACAGGCGTAAGTATATCAGGCACCAATGCCAACCCCGACGGTTCCGCAATGTTAGACGTGCAAAGCACCGACAAAGGTATACTAATACCACGCATGACCGAAGCCCAACGCAATGCAATAACAAGCCCTGCCACAGGTTTAATGATTTACCAAACAGACGGTACAGCAGGATTTTACTATTACAACGGAACAGCGTGGACAGCAATGGCAGGTAGTAGTGGAGGTGCAACCCACTACGTAGGCGAACTTTACGGTGGCGGAATAGTATTTTATGTTTATGATAACGGACAACACGGACTAATTGCCTCACTCGATGATTTAAGCACCGGAATACAATGGGGCGTTCTCGGAACAGACATATCAAACTGCGAAAGCGGATACGATGGTGCAGCAAATACAGCCGCAATAGTTACTCAATTAGGAGCAGGAAATACCTATGCCGCAGGTTTATGCGATATTTACACAGGCGGTAGCCAAACTGATTGGTATTTGCCTGCATCTTGGGAACTAAATTTGCTATACGACGAAGCATTTATGATAAGTAAAAATTGGTAGCGTATAAAAATAGTGACCAAAATTCAAATTTACTGATTTTTC
>DYQJ01000150.1 GCA_020719345.1 Draconibacterium orientale
AAGACGGAATAAAAAAAGGGATGGAGAAAGGGATAAAAAAAGGTAGAAAAGAAGGGATAAAAGAAGGCATAGAGAAAGGTATAGAGTTGGAACGCCAAAAACAAGAGGAAAAACAACGACAAGAAAAATTAGCGATGATAAAGGAGATGATAAATGATGAAATGTCTGATAATCAAATTTCAAAAATAACAAAGATTGAAATTATAGAAATTCAGAAAATACGGAAAGACTTGGAAATGAATGAAAATTGAAATTTCTCTAAACAAGAAATATAAATTATTAAAAATGAATATATTATTAATAAATCATTATGCTGGAACAAATGAAATGGGAATGGAATTTAGACCTTATTATCTGGCTAAGGAGTGGATAAAACAAGGACATAATGTTAAAATTATTGCCGCCACTTTTACTCATCTTCGTTCCAAGCAGCCTATTGTTAATCAAACTTATACCACAGAAAATATTGATGGAATAGATTATTTTTGGATACAAACCCCAAAATACGAAGGAAACTCAATAAAAAGATTTATCAATATGTTGATATTTGTGATACGTCTATGGTTTAAAGCACGTTATCTGGCTACCAAGTTTGCACCACAATTAGTAATTGCCTCTTCCACATATCCGTTAGATATTTTTCCTGCACGCAAAATTGCTAAACTATCCGGTGCTAAATTGTGTTTTGAAATTCACGACCTCTGGCCCCTCTCGCCAATGGAGCTCGGAGGATATTCTAAATATCACCCTTTCATAGCAATTATGCAATATGCAGAAAATATTGCATACCGATATGCAGATAAAGTAATTTCTATTTTACCTAAAACATTAGAACATACTGTCAATCATGGACTTGAACCTAACAAATGGAACTGTATTCCCAATGGAATAGATATCGCTACATGGCAGCAAGAAATCTTGCCTGATGCAGATACTGTAAAATTATTAACTGATATTAAACGAGATAACTATTTCAACATCGCATATCTTGGAACACATGGCATAGCAAATGCCTTAGAATATTTGTTAGAGGCAGCGGTATTATTAAAAAATTATAAAATCAAAATTATCCTTATCGGTAAAGGAAATGAGAAACATAAACTCATGGAAAAATATAAAGAATATCTTAATATTCTATTCATTGATTTTATCCCGAAAAAGATGGTACCTTTTGTCTTACAACAATTTGATGCCCTCTACATCGGCTGGCGAAAAAATGCACTGTACCGTTTTGGAATTTCACCAAACAAAATTTTTGATTACATGATGGCAGCAAAACCAATAATTCACTCCGTAGAAGCCGCTAATGACCCCGTTGCAGAAGCCGAGTGCGGAATTTCTATACAATCAGAAAATACAACAGCAATAGCCGAAGCCATTTTAAAAATTTCTAATATGAATATACTCCAACTTAATGAAATGGGAAAAAAAGGTAAAGAATTTGTAATTAAAAATCATACTTACAATATATTAGCTGAAAACTTCTTGAAAATATTTATCAACTAAAAAAACTCATAAATTATGTTTACTGATATTACTGAAAATGGACACAAACTACCTTTAATTGACCACTTTTATACCCTACAAGGAGAAGGATATCATACAGGAAAAGCAGCATATTTTCTACGAATAGGAGGATGCGACATCGGTTGTCATTGGTGCGACAGCAAAATATCGTGGAACTTTGATTTTCACGCACTGGTAAGCATACACGAAATTGTTGACATCGTAAAAAAACTGCCCGCAAAAGCCGTAGTCGTAACAGGAGGAGAACCGCTAAACTATAACTTAAATCCACTTTGTGAAGCCCTAAAAACAATTGATTGTCAAACATTTATAGAAACATCCGGAGCGCCTAAACTTAGTGGTAAATGGGATTGGATTTGTCTCTCCCCAAAAAAAAATGCACCTCCGACACAAGAAATTATAGAAGTCGCCGACGAACTAAAAATAATTGTGCATGACATCACTGACCTGCTCTGGGCTACAAAATATAGTAAATTAGTAAACAATAAGTGTCTATTATATTTGCAACCCGAATGGAGCCAGCATAAAATTATGACCCCTAAAATAGTAGAATTTATAAAACAAAATGTGGAGTGGAAAATTTCTATTCAAGCTCATAAGTTCATGAAAATCCCTTAAAAAGTTCTGATTTTGAATTTTGTTAAATTCCTAAAATACCTTTTCATATTCAATATAGAAAAATAATATGCGTAATTGACTGAGTTAATCGCACTACAGTTTCAAAATGCACCAATTGTTTCAATCATCCATAGCAACAGGCAATTATCGCATATTATATCATGTGGATATATTTTTTACTATTAGGTCTAAATTATTGTCATAATTAGCACTACTATAGACTCTTACATTATTTGATAATCCTTTATTTTTTGAAAGATTTGTTAACCATTTTAATTTGCCTTGCAATTTTTTTTGATAATCAATAGATTTATTTTTGTATTTCTGAATAATCGTATCTTCTTCTAACCATAAAATAACTATTATTGTTTCGTTAACTAATGAACGCTCAATAATTTGCCATGTTTCTAAATTATTTGTAGAATTTCGGCAACCTCCAATAATACAACTTAAACTATCTTTAACTTTTTGCGCAACTTCTTCTGTCAATTCTTCTGCACTATTATTTAAACGCAGCTTATTTTCAATTCTATGCTTTTTAAAATTTTTTACTTCTATAAAAACAATGTTTTGTTCTTATAAAGTCCAATAAAATCAACGACTTTTGTATTATTTATCGGAATACGTTTATAATCTGAATGTTCATCTATTTTAATTATTTCAGACCAGCTATTTCCAAATATAAATTCAAGATTACTCTCTTCAAATTTCATTGTTTAAAGTTTCATTAAAAAGTTGTTGCTCTTTGTCGTGATAATTCAAATACTCTTCAAGTATAGGATTGTAGTGTAAATCGGTTAAGTTTGAACCACTTTTAATTTGTGTTCCGGTATCGCTATCGGTAAGTAAAAAGAATTTAATTTCTGGAATAATTTGATTTTTAGTTTCAAATAATGCTCTATATTCGTCTAATTGAGATATTTGCTGACTGAGTAAATGGTCGTGAGTAGTAATAAAAAGCTGAATACCCAAATTTGCTAAATCTTTTATTATTGCTGTTAAAGAAGATAACAATTTCGGGTTAAAATGAACTTCCGGCTCATCCCAAAAAATTATAGTATCTTTTGTTATAGAGCCATTTTTCATTAAATAATCTATTGTAGCAAATTTTTTTATTCCTTCAGCAATTAGCGGTGTTTCTATTTTGCCGTAAGGATATTCTATATAGAAACGTTTTTTGTCTTTTATTAATTCCCCATTAATTTGTTTTTGCAAATACACTGAAATATTATTCAATTGCTCATCTATTTTGTTTAGTTCTAAACGCGATAAAGCTTTGGCAAAATCATAATAAACAAGTTCATAACCTGTTTTATAATTTTCATAAATAGGAATAAACTCAAAATAAGTGGACAACATTTCTTGTGGCGGAATATATAAAGGTTTTGCTTTGATTTCATTGTCTGATATAACGCTTACTTTTACATTATTATTCGTATCTAATTCTATCCAAAAATCTTCATTAAAAGCATGCAAATTAATTAAACCAATATTTTCAATTGGTTTGTGTTTAATGATTAGATTAGAAATGTTATCTGTTTTAAATATTTTTTCCATTACATTTTTAATATTTACAGCATCAAATTGATTATTTGATAGTTGCCTAATTAATAAGTAGAGAGATTTTAACAGATGTGTCTTTCCGGTGCCATTTGTTCCAATAAATATATTTATACCGCTACAAAATTCTATACTTCCGTCAATATCTTTGAATTTTGTAAAATTCCTAAAATTTAATTTATCTATTTTATTCATTTTCAATAATTTTAAGACCTCTTGCTATTTCATCATATTCAATAATACCCTTGTACATTCGTTTCATATTCCAAATAACTGCATTTTTTAGTATAATAAAAGTGCAAAGATAGTGTTTTTTAGATTAAATACAATTTTTTTAGGAAAAAACAGAAATATTGCTTCTTATCAAAAGATTATTAAGTAAAAAATAATAACTATAATTTTGTAAATACTCCCACACATAGTTGAAATCAAATATTTAAAAAAAAATATCTTGATTATAAAAAAAATATTACTTTTGTGAGCGCATTTTTTTGATTTATAATTCTAAAATTTTGATTTGATAACATGATAAAAGATAACAAATTTTTACTTCTTAGAGAAAAAGCCGAACAAATATTAAAATTATCAGGAGCCGACGGCGACTTTGAATTATCTGACGATATTCAAAAATTAATTGAAGAACTTAATATCTATCAAATAGAGTTGCAAATGCAAAACACTGAATTGCAACAAGTAAATCAAAAAATAGCAGAAGAAAAGATGCGATATCTTGATTTGTACATGAACGCGCCAATTGCCTATCTCACTTTAAACAAAACCGGTAACATCATAGAAATAAACAATCTCGCCGCACATCTATTACAACTACCTGTGCATCAGTTTCGTCACACTTCTATTTTCCCATTTATCGCCGAAGAATCAAAAATAAAATTTACACAATATTTTAAAAATTTTTTCCTGTCCGAAAAGATTGAATACGGCGAGCTAACCTTTAATACTGCCGATAATCAACTTATTTACACTAAATTAAGTGCTATTTGTTATTATGATACCAAACACAACGAGATGCTGTGTCGTTGCGCTTTAACTGACGTCAGCGAACTAAAAATGCTCAAATACGAAAAAGAACAGCTAAATACGATTCTTCGTTTTGATAACTTAGTCAAATACATTCCGGTAGCATATCACTCGTTAGATGAAGCCGGAAAAATTATTGATATAAACAACGACTGGATAAATTTATTAAGCTATTCTAAAGAAGAGGTCATCGGTAAAAAATTCGGTGATTTTTGGCTACCCGAAACGCGAAATAATTTCCTCAAAAAATTTAATAAATTTAAAAATCAAGGATTTATTGATAATGCAGAAATATCGTTGCTTAGAAAAGATGGACAAATAATAACTATAATACTTACCGGAAGAGTAGAACTAAATGAGAAAGGTGAGTTTGAACGAACTCATTGCATCTTAGTAGATATTACTCAACGTAAAATCTTAGATACAAAGATCAAACAAAGCGAGAAAAAATACCGACAACTATTTGAATTCATGCCCGTAGGTATTTCGCTGGCAGACAAAGACGGACAATTAATAGAAACTAATCAGACAGCAGCACGTATTCTCGGAATGTCACAAGAGCAACATAATCAGCGAACGATAGATGCGACACAATGGAAAATTATCCGAACAGATGGAACAATAATGCCACCGGAAGAGTTTGCAAGCGTACGTGCATTGAAAGAAAATAAATTAATAGAAAATGTAGAAATGGGAATCTGGAAAACCGAAAATAATATTACATGGATAAACGTAAATGCAATTCCTAAAACCTATGATGAAGGGATAATAATCTCATATACAGATATTAGTGAAAAAATAGAACGTGAAAAAAAAATATTACAGTTCACCGAAGAACTAAAAATCGCTAATTCTACTAAGGACAAATTTTTTGGAATTATTGCGCATGACCTAAAAAACCCTTTCAATTCTATTCTCGGATTCTCTGACCTACTGCTTGTTAATATTACAAATTACGAGAAAGATAAAATTATTAAATTTGTGAAAAATATAAACCTCTCTTCCAAAAATGCGTACGAACTATTGGAAAACCTATTAGTCTGGGCAAGAACGCAAGCCGGAAAAATTGAGTTTAGTCCTTCTAAGATTAATATTAAAAATATTGTTAGAGATAATTGCACGCTGCTTTCTGTACAAGCGTTGAAAAAAGAAGTAGAAATTATAAACAAAGTCGCTGAAGATTACATTATTTTTGCTGACTATAACATGATAAACACCATTATTAGAAATCTCATAACAAACGCTATAAAATTTACTAAGCCCAACGGAAAAGTTACCATAGCAATTCAAAAAAATGAAAATAAATATTTGATAAACATAGCGGACACCGGAATAGGTATTTCGCAAGAAAACATACAAAAACTCTTCCGCATAGAAAGTAAATTTCAAACAACCGGAACAGCCGACGAAAAAGGTACCGGACTCGGACTTATTCTTTGTAAAGAATTTGTTGAAAAACATAACGGACAAATATGGGTAGAAAGTGAACAAGGAAAAGGCAGTAATTTCAAATTTACAATACCGATAATTTAATAATTTATGAACGATAATATTATAAATAAGACTGATAACGCTGTTAAGATACACTTTTATATCATGGTTATAGCGATATTTTTTATCACTATCAATAAAATGCTCTTCTCCGAAGGCATGTTTATGGATGGACTAATATATGCTGCTATTTCCAAAAATCTGGCTAATGGACATGGAAGCTTCTGGGATTTATATCTTTCGGATACTTATAATCTCCATTTTCGGGGACATCCGCCGCTCGCTTTTGGATTACAAAGCATATTTTTTTATCTCTTTGGTGAATCTTTTTATATAGAAAAAATTTATTCGGTAATAACTTTTCTTCTCACCGGAATTATTATTGTAAAAATATGGCAAAACTTAGACTATACCGACAAAAAATTATCATGGCTTCCGCTTTTTTTTTGGGTCATGATGCCGTATGTTAATTGGTGCGCTGTCAATAATCAGCTGGAAAATACGATGATGATTTTTACTACATTATCTATATTTTTTTTGATAAAAAGCCAACAAAATTATAACTTTTTATATCTCTGTTTTGCCGGAATATCTATCGCGCTGGCTTTTCTTTCTAAAGGATTTGTTGCACTTTTTCCTTATACTTTCTTATTTTGCAGATGGCTCTTTTTACGGGATAAAAAATTCATTTCTATTATTTACCAGACATTTATACTAATTATCAGCTCCGCACTTCCTATTATCTTAATTTTATTGATTAATCCGAAAGCACATATTTTCTTTTTAGAATATCTTGATATACAAGTTTTTAGTAGTATAAAAAATGGTGAACCCGAAGAAACAAGATTCTTTATCTTACAGAAACTATTTGTTGAACACATAGCAAGTATTATTTTTATCTCGCTGATAATATTGTTATTAAAAATAAAAAAGCACTCAATAAAATTAGATAAGCAACAAATATACTTATTCGTAATATTTTTTGCAGTGGCACTATCCGGAGTATTACCTATAATGATAACGACCAAACAAAGAGGTTTTTATATCTTAACTGTCTCCCCGCTTTTTAGTATAGCGTATGCAATACTGACCTATAAATATGCTATATATTTATTTCACAATTTTAGCGAATCCACTCTAAAACGGAGGATATTAAAAATTATAAACGTCATATTAATAAGCATTGCAATTATTATAGCGATAGTAAATTATAATACTCTGGGACGCGACAGAATATTATTAAAAGACATTCATGCCGTTTTAAAAATAGTGCCGCCGCAAACAACTATAAACGTAAGCAACTCGGAATGCGGCAGCTGGACATTGTACGGATATTTTGCAAGATACGGAAATATTAGCTTAGAATGTAACGCTACTAAATTGCATAAATATTTTCTCTGTTCCAAAAATGACACTACAAATATTATAAAAAATTATACCAAAAAAGAAATCCAATTAGAAAAATTCTTCTTATATGAAAAACAATAAACTATTATATATTTATCTTGCTATATTCTTTATAATAAATATTTTACAAGCAATATTTACGCCTATTTCAAAAGACGAAGCTTATTACTGGGTCTATTCGTTGGCATTAGACTGGGGATATTTTGACCATCCACCGATGGTAGCATTATTTATAAAAATATCGGATATCTTTTTTGACTCTTACTTGTCAGTAAGATTTTTTACTGTTATAATAATGTGTGTCACAATCTTCTTGATGTGGAAAATGATTTCCAAACTACACCGAAACGCTAATAAAATAATTACAACAGAGAGTTTATCCGTTTTTTTTCTTTTGATATTTGCCTCCCCGGTATTCAATATTTACGGTTTTATTACAACGCCCGATGTGGCACTAATATTTTTCGGCTGTCTGTATATTATTGTTTTTCAAAAGTTTATCAATAACCAAAACTTCCTTAATACTTTATTATTGGCAGCATCCGCCGCTGCTCTCATCTACTCTAAATATCATGGAGGAATTTTGATATTGATAACCATTATTTCAAATCCTATTATATTAAAAAAATATAATATTTATCTGACCGGAATATTTGCGCTGATATTTATCATTCCACATCTTCTCTGGCAATACAATAACGATTTTGTAAGCTTTGATTATCATCTAAATCAACGAACTGACGGGGCTTTTAAATTATATAACATTGGAAATTATTTACTCGGCGCCTTCACTGTGTTAAATCCTTTTTTACTTATATTTTTATTAGTGATGACGATAAAACGAAAAATGTCGTTTTTTCAAAATAACGTGCTAAAATATGTCCTCTGGGGATTTTTGATTTTCTTTCTTTTATACTCATGTCGCGGAAAAATTGAAGCACACTGGGTAGCAATTGCTGCAATTCCGATGACAATAATCTTGCATAGCTTAGCAACTGTGAATCAACAATATAATAATATCATCAAAAAAATATCTGTGGTTTCTATTATCATTATTTTGATTATCCGAGTGATAATTATTTTACCGTTAAATATAGATACCGAATTTCATCGCAAACGAAAAGATTTCTTTCTCGCTTTGCAAAAAAAAGCAAGCGGCAGACGAGTGGCTTTTGTCAATTCGTACCAAAATGCTGCTAAATATCATTTTTATACAAAAGAAGTAGCAATTTCTTTAAACAACATATCATACCGTAAAAGTCAATACAATATATCTGATACCGAAGACGCTTACAATCAACAACCTGTATTTTTGGTAGGAAATTGGCACAGCGAATGGTTTGAAACCGACTATTTAGAGAATGGAGACTCAATTTTATATAAGAGAATAGATAATTTTCCGATAATCAGCAAACTTAACATAAAGTTACATGACCCAATAGATATTGCTGCCAACACTGATTATTCTGTAAAAGCCACATTAATAAATCCTTACAATTACGACATCTACAATACTGCCGAGTTGCCTTTTAAATTGACAATCGTATTATTCAAAAACCGTGACCGCCATTTCATAATTATTGATATGCAAAATCAATTAGATACTATTGCTGCCAACTCGGAAAAGGAGATTTATTTGAACTTCAACACAAACACCATAGAAGATATAAAAAAATATAACAGATATACATTCACTTTGTCATGCGGATATTTGTACCCGCAAGTTATTAGCAAAATCAATAAAATTGATTAATAGTCCTAAAAAACTTTGGCAAGTTTCTGTTTATAGTATATCAACTCCGAAAGGAGTTGCATTTTAATAACCTCCGATGCAATCGGTGGATAAGC
>DYQJ01000365.1 GCA_020719345.1 Draconibacterium orientale
CAAAATCTTTTTTTAAGAAAAAGAAATATATTTGTGAAAAATTCTTAGTTATATGAAAAAGATATGTTTTGTCATGCCGCGTGCTTATTATTTGTTTAATCCTGCAACTCCTAATCAATCAGATAAAGTAGGTGGCGCGCAAAAACAGTTCTATCTTATAAGTCGCTATCTTGCTGATAATAAAGAGTTTGATGTCAATTTTTTGGTGGCAGATTTCGGACAACAAGCAGTAGAACGCATAGAAAATGTTAATGTCTATCGGACTTTTAATTTTCAAGATAACATCATATGGAGATTTATAGATTTATTTCGCGGTATAAAAAAGACAAATGCAGATATCTATTTTTTTCGTTCCTCGCATTTTAGTATAGCAATAATAATCTTTATTATCAAGATGTTACTTGGTAAAAAGGTCGTATATATGGTTGCCTCCGATGCCGAAATAAATTTTAAATCTCACCGCAAAACTAACGGACTGTTTACTGCCCTGCTCATGAGTTATGTGTATAAATATGCGGACCGTATAATTGTCCAGTCGCAGCAACAATATGATTTGTTTCAAAAAAATTATAAGCGAATCCCTGAGCAGATAATAAAAAATATAGTAGAACAACAGAATATTGAAGACGACAATTTTTCTGCTCGTGAAAAAATATTATGGATAGGACGATTAGATAAGATAAAAAATCCGGACATATTCATTTCGCTGTGCCAAAAATTTGCTGAAAATAAGTTTGTTATGATTGCACCAGCTGTCTTTGAAAATAAGAGATGGGGAGAAGAAATGATAGCAAAAATAAAATCGGTACCCAATATTGAACACCTTAATTATGTATCTCCAAATGAGATACAAAAATATTATAAAGAGGCAAGATTATATGTAATCACCTCTGATAGCGAAGGGTATTCAAATACGATGTTAGAAGCAATATCTAATCATTGTCCGATACTTAGTTATAAAGTAAACAACGACAACATTTTAATTAACTACAAAATAGGCATGACAGCAGACGGAGATATAGATTATTTCTACAAAATTTTTGATATGTTAATCAACAACAAAAAATTATTAACAGAGATGACAAAGAGCTGCGACCGCTATTTATTTGAAAATCACGATAAAAACAAAATAATATCACAACTTACCGAATTAATAGAAAATCTCTTCTGAATATAAAAGAATGAAAAATTAGATAATTAGTAAATTATAAATTAAGAATTATAATTTAGCTTTTGCTTGAATATCAAGTAGTTGTAAATTATAAATTCCGAAGTTATTTTTTTAATTTTACTATGAAAGAAAAAACAACTTTCATTCCTTTCGTTCCTCTGTAGTAAAAAAAATTAAAACCACAAAGGAATGAAAGATATGAAAGAAAAAACAACTTTCATTCCTTTCATTTCTCTGTGGTAAAAAAAATTAAAACCACAAAGGAATGAAAGATATGAAAGAAAAAACAACTTTCATTCCTTTCATTTCTCTGTGGTAAAAAAAATTAAAACCACAAAGGAATGAAAGATATGAAAGAAAAATTTGCGAAACTCCACAAAAATTATAGAAGAACCTATTAAACAATAAATTTAGTCAGTTCGTTGCATTTCTTTTTGCTTATTTCTCTCTTCTATAGGTACTGTTAATGGTGCGCATTTTGGTCCATTTAGTCCTTTGTCTATTTGGTCTTCGGTACCGGATGTTTTTCCTTTGCTGTTTTTGGTGTCGTCTTTTGTTTCGGTGGTGGTGGTTGTCGATTGCGGTATGTATAACAAAAGACAAGACGGCAAAGAAATAGTTAATACAAAACTAATCAAAAATATACGAATAAGATTTTTTTTCATAAAATTAGAAATTAAAGTTAATACAGCGCCAATATATAAAATATTTGGAACTGTAATTTTTCCAGTGATAATACTTATAAACCTTATATGTT
>DYQJ01000151.1 GCA_020719345.1 Draconibacterium orientale
GAAAAATCAGTAAATTTGAATTTTGGTCACTATTTTTATACGCTACCAAAATATTATTATAAATATATTTAACGGCATGAAAGATAAGATTTGTCCATATCCCGGATTAAGACCTTTTACGCAAGAAGAATCTATCTTCTTTAAGGGAAGAGACCTACATATTCGTCAGGTTATCAATCAATTAGAAGAACGTAAATTTGTCATGGTTACAGGTGCGTCTGGAGATGGCAAATCTTCGCTTATCTATGCCGGAGTAATTCCTAATGCCGCCGCCGGATTCTTCCGCTCCGAGTATAACAACTGGCTCTTCCTCGACTTCAGACCCGAACGAGACCCAATTAAAAATCTCGCCATCACAATTAGCGAAAAATTAGAAATTCCTATAGAAGACGTCTCCCATAAATTACAATACGGATTCTCCGCTATAATAAATTTATATAAAAGTACTAAATTCTATATTGACAAAGAAGCTCCTAAATGGACTGAGGCAGACAGCTACGAAAAGAAACGTATGAAAAATGAAGCCGCTAATATCTTTATACTGGCTGACCAATTTGAAGAGTTTTTTACAAATCAAGAAAATTATATCAACGGCAAAACTTCTACATCGGCATACACAACGGTCAATCTATTGCTGGAGACAGCAAGAATCGCCATCTCCGAAAAACTACCTATTTATGTGGTATTTACAATGCGCTCCGACTTCATTAGTCAATGCGTTGCCTTCAAAGGACTGCCTGAATTTATAGGATTTAGTCAATTCTTCATTCCGCGGCTGAAACGGAACGAATTGCAACAAGTAATAGAAGAACCGGCATTACTCTCCGGCGGAAAAATCGCCCCGCGACTCGTGGAAGTTCTTATTAATGAGATACGTGACGGTTTTGACCAACTCCCCGTACTACAACACTGTCTCAACTCGTTGTGGAAACTTGCAGAAAATGGAAATCAAGAAATAGATTTAATTCATCTATCAAAGCTGGGAGGAATGGACCCAAAATATCTAAATGTTCAAGATAAAGAGAACTTTGACCTCTGGTTCTTGAGGATAGACGACTATAAAAAAACATTCTTCAAAAACTATTCGCTGGCTAATGTTCTCAATTCTCACGCAAACGACCTGTACATGTCTGCCTACAAATATTTCATTGATAATATTGAATGGGCGAAAAAAGACATCACCGAAGACGAAGCTAAATTTATTATCAAAACTTCTTTTCAATGTCTAACTAAAATTGACGAGGGTAGAGCTGTCCGAAACAGAATGACCCTCGCCGAAATATCGCGAATTATTAATCGTCCTAACATCACCACAGATGTGGTTTGTGGAATAATGAACATTTTTCGTCTGCCTACAAGCACTTTTGTCAGACCTTTCATTGACCCAAATGACATTGCTACTCAATATCTTTCCACTGACTCGGTCTGGGATATAACACACGAGTCTCTGATTCGTAATTGGGATTTGTTAATAGAATGGGGCGAAGAAGAATATAAAATACTCGCTAACTTCAAAGACTTTACTACTCAGCTAAATAGGTGGCTTGATAATGGTAGAAATGATACTTTTTTATTGTCAATAGGGAATCTTTTGCATTTTGAAGAATGGTACAAAAAGAGTAATCTCAACTCCTTCTGGATAGCAAAATATGACAACTCCGAGATAGAATATGAAGAACGACTCAAAAACTCAAGAACCAAAGCCATTGAAGCCAAACATTTTCTCAAACAAAGTAGAGAAAATTATGAAAAGAACGAGCGCGCAAAAAAGAGACAACGAATTGTTGCAGCAATATCGGCAATCGTGGCAATTATAGGACTATCTTTTCTCACCTTTTGGGCGCTTTCCGAAAAATCGGAGGCAGAGCAACAAAAAACTATTGCAATGGAAGAAACACGAAAAGCAGAAGATGCAAAACTACTTGCCGACAAGAACGCATTAGATGCCTACAATGCTAAATTACAATCAGATAGTGCCAGAACACTTGCCGAACAACTAAAAACTATCGCAGACGAAAAAACATATCTTGCAATCATAGAGTCGCAGAACGCATTGCGCGAGAAAAATAGAGCCGAGCAACAACGACTCATCGCCGAAGAACAACGAAAAAATGCAGACCAGCAACGACAAAATGCAGAAACAGAACGACAAAACGCAGAAATTCAAAGAAATATAGCAGAAGTCCAAAAAAGTATTGCCGAAGAAGCTACTGAAAAAGCAACACGTCTTTCATACCTCACTATAGCGCAAGCTTTAACTTTTAAAGCAATGCAAAATTATAATGACAAACAAATAAATCTCTTACTCGCATATCATGCTTATTTGATTAACAAAGAAAATAATGGAGACATTGATAATGCCGACATCTTTCAAGCACTCTTAAAATCTTTGGAAATAGCCGAGCAAACACCTATACTTTTTTCTACTAACTTAGATGTCTCAAACGTCTTTTTTGGAAAAGAGAGATTTAAAATGTTTACAAACAAAGGCGAAATGTTAATGTACGAATATCTTACTAAAAAGCAATTTATTAATGACGATTTTACATCTAAAATCCCTGCTAATCAGACTTTTATCTTCGAGAACAAAGTCCTTATTTCCTACGAAGACATAGACCTCTGGCTATGGGACTCAAAATCAAATGAATCTTTTAGATTGAAGGGACACACCGATTTTGTGCGCGCCGCAGTTCTCGCCGATACCAAAAATTTATTAATAACCGGAGGACGAGATATGACACTAAAATTCTGGGACATCTCACAAAAGAATGATAAAATACTACAAGACATAACATTAGATGACAAAATAACTAATATTGTGCTGACAAAAAATCAGGAAAATATTTTTGTCGCTACTTATTCCGGCAAAATTTATAAAATAAACACATCAACATATCAAAAAACTTTTGTCGTTGATAACTATGTAGCTGTGACCGCAATGGAAATATCGCAAGATGAAAATATATTATTTATAGGAACTATTAATGGAAAAATTAAAATTATCTATCAAAACAATCCTGGCAAAAACCAAGAAATAGATGTCGCACAAACAAAAATACAAGCCCTCGCAATATCGCCGGACTCTAAATTTATTGCCGTAGCAACAGCAAGCAAACTAATTAATATATATCAGATAGCAAAATTAGAAATTAAAAATTACACCATAAGTAATTTCAAACAAAAAATTAAATTCCTTAAATTTGAAAACGAAGAAATACTCTACGCATTCTCCGAAAATAACGCGCTCATGAAGTGGAATATAAACAACACAACATTATCTACAGAGGTTTACAATCTTATCACTCGTAATCTGACAACAGAAGAATGGGAGAAACTCGTTGGAACACAAATAGAATACAAGACATTAACTCTAAAATAAGATGAAAAAGATTTTTTACTTACAAAGATTTTTAGTAGCTGTTTTTTTTATATTGCTTGTAGCTAAAACCCATGCACAAGATACTTGTAAAACAGCTTACGCAGAAGCTGAAAAAGCTTTTCAAATAAAAGATTATCCGCAAGTGATAACGATTTTGAAAGATAAAATAAATACATGTAAATATTCTAATGACCTTAAACTAAACGCATTACAAATGCTTAACGAGTCATACCTCGCCACAGGAGATACGCTGGAAGCGAAAAAAGACAGCTGTACCTTAATTTTTCTCCAAGCAGAACGAGCTTTTGAACAAAAAGATTATAAACTCGCCATAGAACTCTTAAAAAATCATGTGAATACTTGTGAATATACAAATTTAATAAAATTGAAAGCCGCTAAAATCCTCGCTGTCTCGGTAAATAAAATTGAAGACCTGAACCTCTACGAAGAAGAAATTATCATTGACAGCTGTCAACTCGCTTACGTAGAAGCTAATAAAGCGTTCACAAATGGAGATTATAAACTCGTCATTGACCTGCTTAAAGACAGAACTAACGCATGTGACTACTCGCGAGAAACTAAATTGCAAATATTAAAACTCCTTAGTGCATCATACTCGGAAATGGACGAAATAGAAGCCGCCGAAAAACAAACTTATAAGTTTATTAAAAAAAGCCCCGAATACGAATTGCAAAGTATTGACGACAAACAATTCATTAATAATTTTAACAAGTTCAAAATCAGACCTAACTGGGCATTTGGAATGGATCTCATCGTTATGAATTCCGAAATAAACGTTCAAAAAAAATACAAAATATTAAATACGGATACTTATGAGCTAAATTATTCTAATAAAAAATCTTACGTCTTAAATATAGTAATTATTAAACACTTATCTAAAAGAATATTCAGCTCCTCGGAATTTACTAATTACAATGTCCGCTTTTCTAAAAATTATTCGTACGGCGAAAACTTAGATTATGTTTTTAATGAAAGCTTTTTCGTTCTCAAAGTCTCGGAAGCAGTAGGTTTAAAAATACTTAGGTATAAAAATTTATCATTCAATTTCATCGCCGGAGGATATGGTTATTATATTCAAAATCTGGATTTAGATCAAGAAGTGGAAGGCGAAAAAGTAGATCTTGACTATGACTTTCAAAAAATGAGAATGCCCGGAAACGGAGGAATAGTGTACGGTATGTTGATAAACTATAAACATCAAAGATTTAATTTTCGTATCCAGACAAAAAGATCACGAGACTTTTTTTCCCATAATATTGCTAATCAAAGATATATGTACCCAGACTTAAATATAAAATATTTTTACGTAGATGATGATATACTTTTTTCTATGCAGGAACTAACTTTTGGAGTCGCTTTTAATATCTTTTATAAAGTTAAACATAAATATCATAAATAATTTAATAATATATAACATGAAAAAAGCAAATGTCTTAATTTTGTTCATTTTTATTTTGTTCTTTACACAATGTAATAAAAAAATAGAGTACAAAACCAAAACCGTTACCGACAGCAACGGGTACACGTACGAATACGTAACAAATGACCCGCTTGCCGCAAGAATTTATACGCTCAACAACGGACTGAAAGTCTATTTAACTATTAACAAAGACGCACCACGAGTTCAAACTTGTATAGCAGTAAAAACCGGCTCCTCATATGACCCAAAAGAAACAACCGGACTCGCACATTACCTAGAACACATGATGTTCAAAGGAACTGACGAAATTGCAACTCAAGACTGGGAGAACGAAGAAAAAGCACTCAAACAAATCTCCGAATTATACGAACTCCACAAAAATACTAATTCCCCTGACGAAAAAAAAGCAATCTACAAAAAAATTGACAGCATCTCACAAATCGCAGCTACATACGCATTGCCAAACGAATACGACAAAATAATAACATCTATCGGAGGAACTGGAACTAATGCTTACACATCTAATGAACAAACTGTTTATATCAACGACATACCGGCAAATCAAATAGAGAACTGGTTACGTATTGAAAAAGAACGGTTTAGTAAACTTGTACTCAGACTTTTTCATACCGAATTAGAAACCGTTTACGAAGAATTTAACATGTCACAAGACGATGACTATTCTAAATCTAATGACGTTTTGATGAAAACTATCTTCCCGCAACATCCGTATGGAACACAAACTACAATTGGAGAAGGAGAACACTTGAAAAACCCGTCAATGGTAAATATTCATAAATTCTGGGAGACATATTATGTCCCTAATAACATGGCAGTTTGTATATCAGGAGACCTGGATTTTGACTCTACAATAAAACTCGTTGACCAATATTTTGGCGATTTTGTTAAAAAAGATGTTCCAGAAATAGTTTTCCCTGAATCCCCGAAATTAACTAAAAATGAGATAAAAGAAGTCGTGGGACCGGACAAAGATTTCTTAGAAATGGCGTTTCGTTTTGATGGCGTTAAATCGGAAGACTATTATTATGTCTCATTAATTAACGCTATGATGCAAAACTATACAGCCGGACTTATTAATATAGATTTGATACAAACACAAAAAGTATTAGACGCTTATGCTTATTGCTGGTTCTTAAAACAATATGGGATACACGAATTTTATGTGGATCTTAGAGAAGGACAAACTTTTGAAGAAGCACAAAATTTGATACTACAAGAAATAGATAAAATTAAAAAAGGCGAATTTGAAGAATGGATGATATCAGCAGCCGCCAAAGACCTAAAAATTAAAAATATACGAACACGAGAAACTAATAATAAAGTTTATGAATTTGTCTCGGCTTTCATTGACTCCCGAACTTGGGAAGAATATGTTTCCGAAGAACAAAAATTAGCTAATATAAAAAAGGAAGACCTCGTCAAATTTGCTAATGAAAAATATAATTATTTTGTCGCTGTATATAAAAAAAATGGAACGGACACCGTTTCTATTAAAATAGAAAAACCCGAAATTACAAATATAGAACTTAACAGAACAAACAAGTCTAAATTTTTTGAAGCTATAGAAAGCAACAAAACAACTCCTTCGCAACCCGTATGGATAGATTTTAAAAAAGATATAAAAGAAGAAGTTATTAAAGATGGACTTACTATCAATTATATACAAAATACTGATAACGAGATATTTAAAGTTTACTACGTCTTTGACATCGGAAACCTACACAGCAAAGAATTGAGTATGGCATTGAATTATCTCAATTATATAGGCACTGATAAATATTCGGCAAGCGACATAAAAAAAGAATTTTACAAACTCGGCGTAGAAATGTTTATCAATACTGACGAAAACAACTCATACGTATATTTGATGGGACTGGAAGAAGCATTAGAAGACGGTGTAAAACTATTAGAACATCTGATTGATAATGCAAAAGCTGATACCGCATCTTATAACAAATATGTAGAAGGAATACTTAAACTACGAGAAGACAATAAATTGAATAAATATGCTATCATTTTCGACGGATTCTACAACTTTGCACAATATGGAAAATTCTCCCCGCTTACAAATGTAATATCTGAAGAAGACCTCCGAAAACTCAATCCAGACACGCTTACATCTATTATTAAATCGCTTAAAGATTACAAACACCGAATTTTCTACTACGGACAAAAAGATTTTGAAACCGCCAAAAAAATAATTACTCAATATCACATCATCCCTGATAAATTAAAAGAAATTCCACAAGAAATTGAATACTCGTATGCCGACTTTAACGAAAATAAAGTATATATACTTGATTATGACATGGTTCAAACATGGTTATTCATGGTTACTAAAGATGAAATTTATAATTCTAATAATTCGCCATTCTCCCAAATTTTTAACGAATATTTTGGTAGCGGACTATCTTCTATCGTCTTTCAAGAAATCAGAGAAGCACGAGGACTCGCTTACATGGCATATTCTTATTTTAGCATGCCGAGCAGAACAGATGAATTTCATTATAACTATTCTACTTTGTCAACGCAACCCGACAAATTAACGGAAGCGATTACCGCAATGTTACAACTACTTAACGAAATGCCACAAGCGGAAATACAGTTTAACGCATCTAAAGATGCTGTTATACAAAGCTATCAAACAAAAAGAATAGTACGTAGCAATATCTTCTGGACATATCTTAAAAACAAAAACTTAAATATTGACCACGACATTCGCAAAGACGACTACGAAGTCATTAAAAATATGAATATCAGTCAGCTAAACGAATTCTTTGAAAAACATATTACCAACAAAAAATACGGATTCTTCATCATCGGCGAAAAAGACAAAATTGATATTAAGCAGCTTGAAAAATTCGGTAAAGTTGAAATATTGACATTAAAAGATATTTTTAATTATTAATCAGCTACAATAAAATGCTTGATAAAAAATATAAATTTAGTAGAATCCTGCTCATTTTGATAATAATAGTTCTAACTTTTGAACTTTTTAGAGATACTTTTACCAAAACGGGCGATTTTATAGGTTACGTATTAGTGGGAAATCATGTGATGAAGGGAGAAAATATTTATACAAATCCGTTGATTAATACTTGGCCCCCATTCTTCTCTATCGCAAGTGTGCCTATTGCAATAGTGGACAATTTTAACAAATACTTAGTCAGATTTATCTGGCTAAGTCTATCTATTTTGGCTATGTATAAAGTCATAAAATATGTTGTAAAAATGACTATTCGCAAACAGATAACTTTATTCCCGATTAACAATGACAATATTTTTTCCCAATACAAAATAAATGTTTTACACTGGCTCATCTTAGTGCCGGTGATGGTAATTCTCCGATACTGGTTAGATAACTTAGCAAATATACAAATAAATATATTTATGCTGTTTTTTGCAGTAATGACTATATATTTTTTCACACAAAATAAAGATATATTAGCCGCACTGATACTCGCTTTTAGCATCTCGTTGAAAGTATATACTATTTTTTTATTACTTTATTTCATCGTCAAAAGAGAATATAAAATTTCGTTATTTACTATATTATTTACTTTTGCTTTCGCCTCAATTCCATTTCTTGTCTTTGGGATAGAACAAACATTAGACTATTATTCGTTTTGGTATCATAGTGCAGTAGAGCCATTTGCAAGTGTAGCACACAAAAATCAATCTTTTTTTTCTATGTTGAGAAGTCTATTGACTCACGAAAGTCCAGGAGTTAATCAACCTTTGAATAAAGAAATTTATATTAATATTCTCAATTTGCCACTCCAAGAAGTGAAAATTGTTTCATACACATTACTCGCAATTGCAGGAGCGATAGTATTATTTATTTTTCGCAAAAAGATAGAAACAAGAGACAGCTTAAAAAATTTTATGGAATACGCACTTGTATTAACTGTAATTCCTATTCTCTCGCCACTTGCATGGAAGGCTTATTTTATATTTCTTTTCCCTGCTTATTTCTTAAATTACTTATTTATATACAATTACAAAAATAGATTAAATATAAAATTATATTATCTCTTGAAAGTATTTTATTTTTTATCTATAATATTAACAGTCTTTTCTACCGAATTGTTCTTAGGGTCTTACTGGTCTGACATGATGGAGGTTTACTCTGCCATAACAATTGGAACAATATTGATTGCGATAAACATTATAATAATTTATATCTTTTACGACAAGTTTGTCAAAGAAGTGTAACCTAATAAATGAAACATGCCCAATTTTTGTATAAATTTGAAAACATTGATAATAACGAATTTAACCTAATTTATTCATAAAATTGCATAAATAGATAAAAATAAAAGTATTATAAAATTTTTCTTTTTCTTTGATTCCTTTCATATCTTTGTGGTTAAAAATAAGTTAGCATATTTTATGAATTATTGAGGTTAGCATTACTTGTTTAAATGAAAAATATTTTGAAAAAAAGGGAACTGTAATTTTTCCAGTGATAATACTTATAAACCTTATATGTTCTTATATGCCTTATATGGTTCAAAAAATTTATCACTTAAAAATTTACACTACCAAAAAAAGTATAAAAATGTTTGGTGCTTAAAAAAATTTTATTTAAGTTTGCAAAG
>DYQJ01000152.1 GCA_020719345.1 Draconibacterium orientale
TATTCTACCATTGAAACAGCATCAAATTTACAAACACTTTCGCAATTACCGCATCCTATACATTTGTCTGCGACAATGAAGTGTGGCGATTTTTTAGCGCCGATAATAGCTTCTGTAGGACATTTTTTAGCACAAACCATACAGCCGGTACATTTTTCTACATTTATGATGAAAGTTCGCAGCTCGGTACATACATTAGCCGAGCATTTACGTTCGAAGATATGCTCTTCGTATTCGTGTCGGAACCATTTAATTGTACTAAGGACAGGATTTGGTGCTGTTTGTCCGAGTCCGCAAAGTGAGGTTTCTTTTATAACTCTACCTAATCTTTCCAATTGTAGAACTCCGTTAAAACGTTCTAATGCTTGAAAATTATTTCTAGAAAGAGGTTTAGAAGTTATGCTTTGCAATATTTCTAACATCCGTTTAGTTCCTTCGCGGCATGGGATACATTTTCCGCAGCTTTCTCGTTGAATAAAGTCCATGAAAAATTTAGCCACGTCTACCATACAAGTATCTTCATCCATGACAACAAGTCCTCCGGATCCCATCATTGCTCCTACGGTTTTCAAAGAGTCATAGTCAATCAAAATATCTAAGTTCGCATCAGTGATACAACCTCCAGAAGGTCCTCCTATTTGTACAGATTTGAATTTCTTGTTATTAGGTATTCCGCCGGCTATTTTAAATATAATATCTCTAATTGTTGTACCCATCGGTATTTCTACGAGTCCGGTAAGCTTGATTTTTCCGGAAAGGGCGAATACTTTTGTTCCTTTACTTTTTTCAGTGCCTATTGATGCAAACCATTGGTCTCCTCGTTCTATTATAGTAGGAACATTCGCAAAAGTTTCTACGTTGTTGATGACTGTCGGTTTTTTGAATAGTCCACTTTGAGTAGGGAATGGAGGTCTTGGTCTTGGCATACCTCTACGTCCTTCGATGCTGTGCATGAGCGCTGTTTCTTCTCCACAAACAAAAGCACCTGCTCCCATTTTGATTTTTATCTCGAAATCTATTCCAGAGTCAAAGATACTATGTCCGATAAATCCGTATTCTTTGGCTTTTTCTATGGCGATTTTCAGACGTTTTATGGCGAGCGGATATTCGGCACGTATATAAACATACGCTTTTGTAGCTCCTATTGCGAAAGCTCCTATTGCCATACCTTCTATCAATCTGTGTGGGTCACCTTCTATGACAGCTCTGTCCATGAATGCTCCTGGGTCTCCTTCGTCGGCATTGCAAATAAGATATTTTTGGTCTGCTTGTTCGCCGTTAGCAAATTTCCATTTCATTCCTGTAGGAAATCCGCCTCCGCCTCTACCTCGTAGTCCGCTGTTTAAGATAGAATTGCAAACATCTATAGATTTGTAATTTTTAATTACTTTCAAATAGCTTTTGTATCCGCCGTTTGCAATATATTCATCTATATCAATAGGACTAATAATTCCGCAATTTTGCAGCACAATTCTAGTTTGCGGCTTGAAGAAGAAGTGATCTTTAAAGTCAGCAACATTTTCCCATGCCTTTTTCCCGGTAACATTGAATTGTCCGAGTGCGGGGTTATTAGGAACTTTATGATTAAAAATGTTTTCTAAAATATCTTCTACTTTTTCTCCGGTGACGTTTTCAAAAGATATTCTATTATAACCTGGTAGTTGCACGTCCAATATAGGTTCTGACGAGCATAAACCGATACAACCTGTCTCAATAATTTGCGCTTCTATATTTTTTGCGGCGATGAAAGCTTCTACAGCTTTTTTGGTTTTGTCTGCTCCTGCCCCTAATCCGCATGTTCCGGCTCCTACAAAAATAACAGGTTTCTCTATTACTATTCTCTTAATTTTATTTAATGTATTCAAAACTACTTCGTCGGTACTAATATTTTCGCGAAGTAGAACATTTTGAATTAAGAACTCTTTTATGTTGTTATTTTCCATTATTTTTCAGCTTCTTTACTATAATTATCTAAAATATCTTTAATAGATTTGCTTGTGACCTTAGCATGAAATTCTCCGTTCACGCAGATGACCGGTGCGAGTCCGCAAGCACCTATGCATGCTACCACTTCTATACTAAATTTTCCGTCTCGTGATGTTTGTCCCGCCTTTATTTTCAGGTGTTTTTGTAACTCGTCAAGGACGGTAGCTGAACCTAAGACGTGACAGGCGGTTCCTCTGCATATTTGAACATGATATTTTCCTTGTGGCTCGAAACGGAATTGATTATAAAAAGTCGCTACTCCGTAAATTTTACTTGTCGGTAATTTCAAATGTGTTCCTACTTTGATGATAGATTTTTCTGACAAGAAGCCTTCGGCGTCTTGTATTTCTTGCAAAATAGGGATTAAGCTGTCTCTACCGGCGTCTTTGTAACCTTCAAATATGGATTCTACTGTTTTTTCCATTATTCTTAATGATAAAATATTTATTTTAACAATTTAGCGATAGCAGGTAGTAATTTTTTAGAGTCTACCGGTTTTTTAATAAAACCGTTCACAGGAATAAATACTGATTTTCCGTCTTCAGCCAAATAATCTATTCCGGCTTTTCCTGTATCAACATTTTCCAGCAACAGTACGTCTATGTCTCGGCTTGACATAGATTTGCGATATTCATGCGCCATTCTTACTACGTCTTGTTGATTTGTTTGTAGTACGTCTATGGAAGTTTGTATTAGTACGGGAACATTTTTAAATTCGGGGCTTTCTATAATTTGCTTAGCCATTTCAAAACCCTCAAAATGTGTGGTCATCATCACGTCAAGAATTGCTAAATCCGGTTTTTCAGACTGCATTTTCTTCCAACCTTCTACTTTGTCGTTTGCTGTAACAACGGTGTAACCTTCGTTTGTCAATATCGTTTCAATAATGTTTATTACGTCGATATCATCATCTACTACTAAAATCTTTTTTGAAGTCATAAATTAGTAATTATTAATTATTTATAAAATATATTATCTGTGTAAAAATTCTGTTTCTATCTCTTTAGAAAAGAAGTATCCTTCCTTCCAGTTAGATAAAATTCTTTCTATTATTTCTATGTTGTTTCGGCATTTAGATAAATATCCTTTTGCACCAGATTCCAACATCTTGGAGATGAAGCAATTTTCTTCATACAAAGAGTATGCTACGATAGTTATGCCTGGTTCTTTTTTTAATGCTAATTTAGTTATTTCGTAACCATTCATTTTTGGTATTTTGATGTCCAAAAATACTACATCGGGTGTGCAAGAATCTAACATTGCTAAAAACTCTTCGCCGTCTGCGGCGACTCCTATAATATCTGCATGCCCCAGATTTTTCAATATAGTTTGCAATCCATTACGAAAAAAAACATTTCCATCTACTAATATCACCTTGGCGTTTTCCACTTGTTTTAAATTTTAGTGCTGTCCACAAAAATACGTTACAAATATATTTAATACAATTAAAATAATTTTAAGGTATTTACTTTTTTTTTATATAAGGTTTTTACCTTATATAAGTTATTATATTGATAATAAATAGTATAACCTTTTTTTTTAGTTAGAATATAAGAAAAATATGTTAATAAACATATTTTTAAAGATATTTTTATTTTTTATAAGAATAAACACTTAGGTATTTTCTTAGTATCTACAAATTCAATGATTAATGACTATGTCCGTAGTATGCAAATAGATACATTAATAGAAGTCCGGCAATGATGGAAATTAATTGTATCAACGACTGCCAAAATTCGTTTTTTTTGTGCAGTTCAGGGATGAGGTCAGAACCGGCGATATAAATAAATCCTCCGGCAGCAAAAGCTATGACAATATATTGCAAATCGTTTATAAATTCGCCCAGTAGAAGTGTAAGTATAGCTCCTAAAATAGAAAAACATGCAGATAAAAAGTTGAATAATAATGCCTTTGTCTTTTTAAAACCGGCATGTATTAATATACCAAATTCTCCTATTTCTTGCGGTATCTCGTGAAGTACGATGGCTATAGTTGTAGCGATGCCGAGTTTTATATCTACTAAGTAAGCCGAACCTATCAAAATTCCGTCAATAAAATTGTGAAACGAGTCTGAGGTAAGCGTGAGTATGCCAAGTGGTTTGGTACTAATAAACTCGTGATTTACATCATGGTCGTGATGCCAATGCAAAAATTTCTCTAAAATAAAGAAGACGATGATTCCTATCATTATATTGATAGAAGGCGCCAAATTATGAGAATGCTTTTCCATAATTTCCGGAATGAGATGAAAAAATGAGCCGCCAAACATTGCACCTACAGCAAAGCTAACCAATATAAAGATTATTTTTTGCAAGAAGTTTTGTTTAAAACTGAGGAATAATATTCCAACAAAAGACATTAAACTAACTATTAGAACACTTAATAAAGTATATACCCATATAGTTCCCATTGTTTTATAATTTTTAGAATTATGTTAAAAAAGTGTTAATAAAGCTTCCAAACCTATTCCCCGCGAAGCTTTTAGTAATACGGTAGAATTAGTTATTTTATTGTTTTCCAGATATTTATACATATCAGTAACAGTATTTTGTGTTATAAAATTAGAATTATTATTTATCTTAGAAAAGACTTTTCCTATTAGATAGACTTTTGAAAATTCTAAATTTGTTATCATTTCAATAATTTTATTATGTTCTTGTTCTTCTATTGTTCCTAATTCAAACATATCACCTAAGACAATAACTTTGTTTTCGGCGTCTAATTGTGCAAAATTTTCTATGGCGAGTCGCATGCTCGATGGATTTGCATTGTACATATCTAAAATTAAGGTGTTTTGCGAAGTCTGTAAAACTTGGGACCGATTATTTTTAGGATAATAATTTTCTATCGCTTTATTAATTAGCGGATACTCTATGCCAAAATATTTACCTACTAATACTGCTACGCTAATATTTTCCCAATTATATTTTCCTACTAAATTAGAGTTAATTTCATAGGTCTGATTTTTAACTATATATTTCATATTAGTAAAGAAATTTCCATATACTTCTTGCACTATCAAATCGGCAGAATTATTGATAGCATAACAATATTTCTGTTCAAAATTATTTAGATGTTCGGCTAATATTTTATTGTCGCTGTTATAAAATACTATTCCGTTTTTTTGTTGTAAAAAGTTGTATAATTCGGTTTTGGTATTAATAATATTTTGAAACGAGCCAAAACCTTGTATATGTGCAATCCCAATGTTAGTGATAATTCCGTAATCGGGTTCGGCGATATTACACAAAAATTCTATCTCGCCGGGATGATTTGCTCCCATTTCTATCACTGCAAACTCAGTATTTTGTGAAATAGATAACAACGTAAGCGGCACTCCGATATGATTATTAAGATTTCCTTCGGTAGCATACGTATCGAAACGTAAAGATAATACTCTGTTTACTAATTCCTTAGTAGTCGTTTTCCCGTTTGTGCCGGTGATGGCTAATATTTTTATGCCGAGTTGCTTACGGTGAAAATTAGCAAGCTGTTGTAAGCATTCTAACGAGTTGTTTACAAGCATATATTTGTCATTTACTGCGAGCTCAGACCTTTCTACAACTGCTAATTTTGCACCATGTAGTATGGCGTCTTCTGCAAAATTATTTCCATCAAATTTGTCGCCTTTTATTGCAAAAAATATACAATTAGGAACTATTTTTCTACTGTCAATTACTACTCCGGAAGATTTTAAATATTGATTATAAAGATATTGAATGTCCATTTATATAAATTATTTATGGTTAATTGAAATCTATTATTCTTAAATTAGGAATTAAACTCTTACCTATTTGGCAATTAATACAATTTTGTTTTGCACAGTATTCGTTTTTTAATTGTATCAAAGCTTGTGACTCTAAAGAATTTTGTGCAATAATACCTATTTCGTTCCACTTCTTAGTGATATTATTTTCTTCGTTTTTCAAGAGGTCGGCAAATTTAATACATCTGTTGATTAAAGTATCATTATTTTTATGCTTTCCGTAGAGGAAAAGAAATTGTAATATAGTATTAATCAAGATATTATCTATTGTAGAGTCACCTAATTGTTTTATTTTATGTTCCGATTTTTTGCCAAAATTATAATGTGTGTTCCAATATTCTGAGGTCTGAACTTTAAATAAATTTTTGATAGTATCTAAGTCATTTATTTCTAATATTTTAGAGAATAATTTATTAGATTTGTATATCAACATGGCAAACTGTGCCAGACGAATGGTAGGAAAATTTCCTGGTCTCAGTCGTAAAAATTTCCAAAGATGTTTTTCTATCGGTTTTAATTCGTACTTATGTGATAAAAATTTATACTCTTTTTGTAATTCTGTATAATAGTCGTCTTTGCTTAGTTCTTCGTTTGTTTCTTGTAGAAATCCAGCTTGTCCCATTATCATGGCTTCTATTTGTGTCAAATTATCTTTCTGCTTTGCCAGATATTTTAGCGGAAGCGATTTTGTTAATATTTCAAATGGCAAAACATTAGTATGTAAGCCGAAGTTTTTTGCAAGATGCTGATAAAAAGTCTCTTCCCAGCTGTTAAGATTTCCTTCTAAATTAGAAGCTAATAGTTGCGTCTTTTGTTTCATTCTTTCTACGAACAAAATATTTAGCCAATTTTTTAATTTGTAAATATTTATATTTTTTATAAATTCTTGACATCCCACCCATTGTTGCGAGCCGAGTAAATATTTATAATTTTGATAATATATATCTTCAAAATTGAGTTTGGCTGTAACAAGGGGAACACCATTTTGATGAATATATTTTTTATCTGTTTGTGTAACTACATGTAAAATAACATTATTATACGCTTTATCTACATGATGATGATGTTTTTCCCAGTCGGAAGAAGAAACATGTATCTCTATATTTCCAGCCCATAGTTGTTCGCCAATTTTTATCTTGGCATTAAAAAAATCGGGTCCGGAGTCCGAGTTTCTCTCGCCGGTAGATATAATTTCTATCTTCTCTTCTTCAGTGGAGAAAAAATTGTTGTGGTCAAAAAGCTTATTTTCCCACAAATAATATAAAAATTCTTCCTGCATAATTAAATTGGGTCATAATAATTAAGATTTTTTAACACTATATTTTTATAACTTCTGCCAATGGGTATTTCTTTATTTCCTATTTCTATATTTACTGCGGTAAATGCTTCTATTTTAGAAATAGCGACAATATAAGACCGATGTATTCGCAGAAATTCTGAACTTGGTAATACTTCTTCAAAATAAGTAATGGCATGTTTTGTAACTACCGATTTGTGAACCGTTACTATTCGCACATAATTTTTTATACTTTCTACAAATAATATATCTTTAATAAAAATTTTTATGATTTTCTTATTTTCTTTGATATAAATATAAGTATTAGATTTATCAAAATTAACTATTTCGCTATTTGTCACTACGCTACTTTTTTGTGAACATAAGGTGTTATATTTGTTTAATCCTTTAAAAAAGCGGTCAAACATTATCGGCTTGATGATATAATCAAGGACATCTAATTCGTAGGACTCAAGGGCATAATCTTTTGAGCTGGTGATGATGATAAATTTAATATTAGGTTTGTGTTTCAAAGTTTTAATAAAATCTATGCCGGAGAGCTTTGGCATTTCTATGTCAAGAAAGATGAGGTCAATATCTGTCTTTTGTACTAAGTCATAGGCGGTGATGGCATCAAAACATACATTAATTAATTTCAAATTTTGCAACATATCTATGTACGATTTCAAAACTTCTACAGAAATTATGTCGTCATCTACTATCAAACAATTTATGGGGGTCATAGAATTTTTTATTAAGACGTAAAATTTTTTTCAAAAGTAAATAATTTTTATTTTATTTGTAACAAATTTAATTAGTTTTTTAACAAAAAAAATGAACATCTATAAAAAAATATTAAATAAATTGTTTTTAATTGTTAGCGGCATTTATGTTTTTGTCGTTCCTATTAATGCGTTGCTTGCTAATATAGTTATTGTTGCATGGTTTATTTTAGGGATATTTCAAATAAAAAATATATATAATAATATTAGAAATATGAACAAATTGCAAATATCTTTTTTTGCGTTTACTACTGTTTTTATTTTAATAAATATCATAAGTATTATTTTATCTACCGATAAATCAGAAGCTAATCAATTAATGGAGAAGTTTTTATATTACTTTTTTATTATGTTAATAATTCTTGCTAATAATCATTTATTGAAAAATAATTATAAAAATATATTAGCAGTATTTACTGCCGGAACTATTTTATCGGTAATTTTGAGTCTTTTAAGGGCATGTTTATTATTTGTCTTTTATTCGGAAAACCATTTTTTTTACGACAAATTAACCTTATTTTATCATCCGTCATACTATGCGATTTTTATATTGTTGGCTCTTAGTTTTTTGTTGTTAATAGATAAAATAGAAGAAGATATTACTATTAAGTACTTAAAATTATTTTATAATAAATATTTACGCTATATATCAATAGTGTTATTGATATTGGCTATAATATTATTAAATTCTAAAGCCAATTTTATAGGACTGATCACTTTAATGGGAATATTTTTTATGATGCAAAAAACAAGATATAAAATCTTGATTATTAGTATTATATTAACATTTACGTTAATATTTATTGTCTATAATCCACGTTTCAATTATTATTTACAATCAATAAAAAATATTAAAGAAGACAGCAGAATCTTAATTTGGAAGTCGGCTATAAAAGTTGCTTCACAAAAAATATTCTTAGGATATGGAGCCGCAGATGTAAAAAATAAATTAATAGCTCAATATGAAGCAGATAATCTATTGACCTTAAAAAATAAAAACTACAATGCACATAATTATTTTTTAGAAATTATACTTGCAAACGGACTATTGGGATTGACTATTTTTATGATAATGAATATATTAGCTATTTATTACTCATTAAAATATAAAAATTATATCTTGTTATTTTTTATTATATCTTGCTTTATTAATTTCTTAGTAGAGAGTATGTTGTTGAGAATGGCAGGAATGTTTTATTGGAGTTTTTTTATAAGCATGTTTATGGGAAATAGACAAAAAGACAATAATTTATCCATGCCATCTTTAAGCTGCAATTGAGAATATTGATATAATAATTATTTTTTTGTAAATTTAATATAATAAAAAAGATAAAAAAGTCTATTTTTTTTTTATCTTTGTAAAAAAGATATATTTATGAAAAGATTTAATAGTTCAGGTCCAAACATATCCGAAGAACATTATACTATTGTACGTAATAACTTAATAAACAGAGGGATAGAATTAGTTGAGACAAAAAGATATTTTACTATTTGGGCGCCTCGTCAAACCGGAAAAAGTACTTATTTTCGTCAGCTAGCCGACAAACTTACTGAAATGGGGTATAAAGTTGCACATATTAATTTTGAAAATTATAAAAATGCTGCATTACAAAGTT
>DYQJ01000366.1 GCA_020719345.1 Draconibacterium orientale
CTTATATTCCTTATATGGTTCAAAATTTTGTCCAAGATTACGTGGGTAGCCTTTTAATTTCTATGAATACCAAAATGTAATCTTAGAAGATAAAATTAAAAATATTTTTGTTGATTTATTGAAAAATTCTTATACTTTTGCATCTGAACCCGGCGAATTTAATGACCGATTTTATTTGCATTTCAAAAAACAAAGCACTAATGAAGACGTGAACGAAAAACAAAATTATTTCTATTTCGCAGAAGATAAAATTTACGGTAAACTTCTTGACTATGCAAATGTTAAGATAAATATTTACAATGTCATCTCGCAACTGATGGCTACTTTTGAAATAGAAAATACAACGAATTTCGTACAAACAGTAAATCTTCCTCGCGGAATTTATGTTATGCAAATAATTGCCGGAACACAAAATTACACTCAAAAAATATATATAGACTAAAAAAATGTTAACAGACTTATTTAAACGACAAAATTTCTTCTTCATAGGAATCGCAGGAACCGGAATGAGTGCTATAGCGCAATACCTTAATTATATAGGCAAAACAGTCAGCGGCTCTGACCGTTGTTTTGCCCAACCGGAAGACGACATCAAGCATAAATTAGAAGCACAAGGAATAAAATGCTCCCCCCAAGACGGCTCCGGACTTGATGAAAATATTGAAATAGTGGTAGTATCTACTGCCATAGAAAAAAACGTAGACGAATATCAAAAAGCAATTAAACTCGCTATCAAAATTGTGCATCGTGCCGACATATTACAAGCCATTGCAAATACAAAAAAAACTATCGCCGTAGCAGGAACATCAGGAAAATCTACTACTGTCGCAATGATTTATAAAATACTAAATTATAACAACTTAGCGCCATCAATGATAAGCGGAGCAGGACTTATTGAACTTGAAAAACAAAATCTCCTCGGAAATGCCGTTGCAGACGAAGGACAATGGCTAATCATGGAAGCCGACGAATCAGATGGCTCACTTACTAAATACTTTCCCGAAATAGGAATACTTTTGAATATTGACAAAGACCATAAAGAACTAAAAGAATTAGACCAAATTTTTACCCGCTTTGCTACCAATGTTCGTGAACTGTTAATTGTTAATCATGCAAATAAAAACGCCGCCCGATACACACAAAATATAGAACACGACATCTGTTTAAATGACGGTTTCTATGCCACTGATTTTGAGCAAAAATCTTTTCAGGTTACTTTCAAAGTTAAAGATATAGACTTCTCTCTGCCGCTTCCGGGGTATCATAATGTAGAAAATGCGCTTGCTGCTATTTCCGTTGCCAATTATATAGGAGTCTCGTTAGAAAAATGTGCCGAAGCGCTTAGCAAATTTGAGGGAATTTATAGACGACTCCAAAAAATAGCCCAAAAAGATGGAGTTATCATTGTAGATGATTATGCGCACAATCCTGCTAAAATATCTGCCGCTATCAAAGCAATGCAAAATATTAGTAATAACATAATTGCATGGTTCCAACCGCATGGGTTTGCGCCTACTAAATTCCTTAAAGAAGACCTCCAAAACAGCATTGCTAAAGTGCTAAGAGAAACAGACCAAATCTGGATGTCCGAAATATTTTATGCCGGCGGGACAGCCGACAAAACCATCTCGGCAAACGACTTGATTAAAGAAATTCAACTCAAAAACAAGAACGCTTACTTCTGTGAAAACCGTAACGAACTCCCACAAATGATAGCACCGCACCTCAAAGAAGATACTGTCATCTTACTCATGGGAGCAAGAGATATAAGTTTACAAAATTTTGCAAAATATGTAGCAGATAATATCTTATACTCAAAACGGGTATAATTTTAACTTTTATTTTTACGTAATTGTTTCGTAATTAAACTTTGTTGTTTGAATCAAAGTTGTGTTCCGAAATATGAATTAAAGTTATG
>DYQJ01000153.1:0-6500 GCA_020719345.1 Draconibacterium orientale
TCGCAAAGAAAAAAATGTAAACTACTTTTAAGCAGTTATGAAAGATGCCCATTATCACAATAATAATTTAATATTTAAGACGATGAAAAATTTACGAAGTCTTTGTTTAGTTGTTTTTATTAGTGCTTTTTTACTTTTTTTTAGTGCGTGTAAAGATTGTAAAAATGAAAGTCCGCGCGCACAAGTGTATAACAATGGAAATGTAGATGTTAGTGTACAAATCAAAACTTCTAACGGAAATACCGAAAACATTAACAATGTCCCGGTAGGAACTACATCAGATTTTAGAAGCTATGCAGCAGGAGTAGTAACATTTACCATCTCGGTGGACAAAGTTAATTATGTGGAAACGCTTACAATGGAAGAATGTTTTGACTATCTCATCGCAATAGATGCGAATAATGTCATAACAACAGTAGCCACCGACCTGAACGAATAAAAATTAACAAAAAACTGTAAACGTTAATCTTTAAAACACAAACTGCCCGCCGATTATCGGCAAGCAGTTATAAAAAAAATAATTCAAAATAAAATCTATTATACAATACGTTATCCTAAGAAGCTAAGTAAAATACCAGCTGCTACCGCCGAGCCAATTACTCCGGCTACGTTTGGTGCCATCGCATGCATAAGTAAGTGATTAGTAGGATCGGCACGCAATCCCTCTACTTGAGAAACACGAGCTGAATCTGGAACTGCTGACACACCGGCATTACCAATGAGAGGATTAATTTTATTATCTGCACTTAAAAATAAGTTTATAAACTTAGCAAATAATACTCCTCCAGCTGTTGCTACCATAAACGAAGCTGCTCCAAGTCCAAAAATAAGAATACTATCAGCGGTTAAGAAAACATCCGCTTGCGTAGAAGCACCGACGGTCAAACCTAAAATAATAGTAACGATGTCAATCATCTTAGTACGTGCTGTTTCGGCAAGACGTTCGGTTACGCCGGATTCTTTCAATATATTTCCAAAAAATAACATACCCACAAGAGGAAGCGCACTCGGCGAAATAAAACAAATAACAATTAACCCTATGATAGGGAATAAGATTTTTTCTGTTCTAGATACAGAACGAGGCGGACGCATTCTTATCAGACGTTCTTTTTTTGTTGTCAATAAACGCATTATCGGTGGTTGAATAACCGGTACCAGTGCCATATAAGAATAAGCAGCAATAGCAATTGGTCCAATGAGATTTTTTATTTGCGTACCGTCAGCAAGTTTTTGACCGTATGCAAGTTTAGAAGACAAGAAAATAGCTGTCGGACCATCAGCTCCCCCAATAATTCCTATAGAAGCCGCTTCCATGAGGTGAAACCCTAAAAACAACGCTCCTATAAAAGTCGCAAAAATACCTATTTGTGCTGCCGCTCCAAGCAACATCAGCTTAGGATTAGAGATTAAAGTAGAGAAGTCGGTCATCGCACCTATGCCAAGAAATATTAGCGGCGGATAAATCCCGCTTGTGACACCATAATACAAATAGTTTAAAGTGCTACCTTTTTCATACAATCCTATTTGTAAATTACCCTCTAATAAGAACGGAATATTTCCTATAATTACTCCTACTCCGATAGGAATCAACAAAAGTGGTTCATAATCATATTTAACCGCAAGAAATATAAAGAACAAACCTACCACAATCATAATAATATGTCCTGGAGTAGCATTGCAAAACCCTGTATATGAGATGAACTTTAACACCCCGTCAAGATGTGAACCCGAATCTTCGGATTCCACCAGCTCGCCTGTCCCTGGAACTTGGGCATTGCTATACGGCTGAACAAATATAGCCCAGCATATAGTTAATATAGCAATTATGCCAGCAATAGTCAATAATTTTTTCACGAGAAAGAATTTTTTAATTAACATTAAATAATATTATTCAATAATAGCCAGCACGTCATTTTGTAGTACAGTATCCCCAACTTTTACGTTAATTTTTACGACTGTTCCTTCTTTTTCCGCTAATATATTATTCTCCATCTTCATTGCCTCCATAATCAAAAGTTTATCTCCCACTTTTACCACATCTCCTTCATTTACTAACAATTTGAAAATTGAACCCGGCAACGGCGATTTTACTTCATAGCCACCTGCTAATTTCTTAGGAATCTTCTTCTCTTTGGTAGTAGGAGTAGGAACTGACGACCTGACAAGAGTAGGCGTCTTACTTACTTTCAACTGCTGTTCCACTTCTACACTATACTTGGTTCCATTTACTTCCACCTCCAATGTGTTGGCATTCTGGCTGATAATGTTTACATTATATTTATTTCCGCTTATTGTAAAATTAAACTTCTTCATCTAAATTCGTTTTGAATATTATTTTGTTAATTGATTCATACTATAAATTTTGGAACTCCAAGGCGAGTAAATCTTCATGATTCGCTTGATAGTCATCTCGTGACTTTCGTCATCGTGTGTTTCTTCCAAAAACAAATATATCGCCGCAGAGATAGCAGCATTGACCTCGCCAGAGATATGCAATGGGTCATCGTCCCTGACCTCTTTCCCTTCTTTTTTCAATCTACTTCTGGTAGACATTTGCAACATAATCGGCAATAATTTGAATATAGTGAATAACAGCAGCAATGTTACAAAAACCACTGACATGCCTATTACTGAAATATATATGCCTTCCGAAACGTTTGGATTCATGTTATTAATTTTTTATAAAGGTATGTTACAATGTTTCTTAGGTGGATTAGTGAGCTTCTTTGTAGCGACTGTTCGTAAAGCGCGTATGATACGGAAACGGGTATTGCGTGGCTCAATGACGTCATCTATGTAGCCAAATTTAGCAGCTTCGTAAGGATTAGCAAATTTCTCGTTATATTCCTTTTCTTTTTCTAAAACAAATTGTTTACGTTTTTCAGGATCCGTTATTTCGCCTACTTCTTTACCATACAATATTTCTATGGCGCCCTTAGCTCCCATAACAGCTATTTCTGCGGTAGGCCAAGCATAATTGATGTCGCCTCTTAATTGTTTGCAACTCATAACATCATGAGCTCCACCATAAGACTTTCTAAGAGTGATAGTTATCTTAGGAACAGTTGCCTCGCCATAAGCAAATAATAATTTAGCGCCATGCGTGATGATACCACCATACTCTTGAGTGCTACCCGGCAAGAAACCCGGAACGTCTACCAATGTCACGATAGGTACATTGAAGGCATCACAAAAGCGGACAAAACGAGCTGCTTTTCGCGAAGCTTCAATATCAAGCACGCCGGCTAAATAATTTGGTTGATTGGCAACTATACCGCATGGCATACCACCAAATTTAACAAAACCAACAACTATATTGCGTGCATAATGTCTGTGAAATTCCAAAAATTCTTCATCGTCAACTATACTATAAATAATATCTTTCACGTCATACGGGGTGTTCGGATTATCAGGAATTATATAATTCAAGCCATCTACAAGACGGTCTATTGGGTCTTTGCACTCGGTAATGATTGGGTCTTCCAAATTATTTTGTGGTAAATATTCTAATGACTTTCGGATAAGCATTATTCCTTCGTCTTCGCTTTCGGCTCTAAAATGTGCAACGCCGGATTTAGTTGCATGCACTGTTGCTCCGCCTAAATCTTCTACCGAAATATCTTCACCGGTTACTGCCTTCGTAACTTTTGGACCTGTTACAAACATGTAACTCGTTTTATCACTCATAATTACAACATCGGTAAGAGCCGGCGAATAAACGGCGCCACCTGCACAAGGACCAAAAATAGCTGATATTTGAGGTATAACACCAGATGCCAGAATATTTCGTTGAAATATTTCGGCATAACCTGCTAAGCTAAGCACTCCTTCTTGGATTCGGGCTCCTCCGCTGTCGTTCAAACCTATAATAGGAGCTCCTACTTTCATTGCTTGGTCCATTACTTTGCATATTTTTTGTGCAAAAGTTTCGGACAACGAGCCGCCAAGAACGGTAAAATCTTGCGAAAAGATAAATACGATACGTCCATCAATAGTTCCATGACCGGTTATTACGCCGTCTCCCAGATAACTTTGGTCTTGTAACCCGAAGTCACGACAACGGTGTGTCACAAACATGTCATACTCTTCAAAACTACCTTCGTCAAGTAATTTCTCTATACGTTCACGTGCAGTATAGCGACCTTGCGAGTGTTGTTTTTCTATTCTTTTTTCTCCTCCACCTGTGCGAGCTTTAACCCGTTTGTCAATCAATTCTTTTACTCTGTCAATGCTATTCATACTTAATATTTTTAAATTTTATTTACAACAAAATTCTGTTAACACCCCGCCTGTAGATTTAGGATGCAAAAAGCCGATGTTCATCTTCTCGGCGCCCTTACGTGCGGATTTATCTATTAGCGTTATTCCTTTATCTGCAACTTCTTTTAGTGCCTCGTCTGTGCTTGCCACTGCAAAAGCTATGTGATGAATTCCCTCGCCCTTCTTTTCTATAAACTTCGCTATCGGACTATCTTCGGAGGTTGCCTCCAAAAGTTCCAATTTTGTCTGACCTACCATAAAAAATGCTGTTCTAACCTTTTGGTCAGATACTTCTTCCATTGCATAACACTCCAACCCCAAAACATTTTCGTAATACCCACGAGACTCCGCTATACTTTTTACAGCTATCCCTATGTGTTCTATATAATCCAATTTCATACGTTAAACTTTTTTATTGTTAAATATACTGCAAATTTTCTGTTTTTTTTATTAATTTTTAATGACTTTTATGAATATTTTTTTGACCTTTTTCAGAAACTTATACAAATATCTTATTTTTAAGACCTTATAATCAAAAAAAAAAACGTTTTATATTGTATAACATATTATTATATCAAACTATTTGATTAACAACACTATACAAATATCTTTGTATCCACTCAAAAAAATATCGTAAAAAATTGACTTTTTTCTATTATTTTTGAGAAGATACAATACTTTTCCCGACTTTATGAAACCAAATAAGCAGCATCATGCTTCGGAATTACAACTGTCTTTATACCTCCGCCTACATGATTAGATTTCATTTGAAGAGCAAACATACGGGCTGACATATCTATGTAATATCTTGATAATTCAATAGCTTGATGCAAATCAATAAATTCGTAATATACATTAGCACGTTCTAAGGTTTGCCAATCTTCTCTAACTTTTACTTTTATCTGACTAAACAGACGATTCAAAATCTCGGACTCGCCGCCCCACGCAACATTGTAAGATATATTATTGTTTTGTAAATTGATACGATTAATTAATTTTTGCTTAATGTCCACCAGATAAACGTAAGGAATATTTTGACCATTCTCCATCTGATATCCACATAGATAAAAAATAGTGGCTACGTCGTCAAAGTTCTTAGTAAAATATTCTATTAATAACTCCGGTATCTGTGTTAATTTGGTATCAAATTGCATACAAAGTGTCTCAAAATTATCCAGATGTTCCATTACCGGCAAATTTTTAATACTTATTTGACCATAAGCAGCAATACCATAGCGGCTGCCTAATATTCTGACTTTCCGAACGGTATCCGAAAGAATCAAAGTATTACGTTCTACGACATCATTGATTTTAGAACTCGTGTTGATTATCACGCGACTGTCCGAAGACAAAACCATGCCCTGAGGCACATAAACAACTGTTACTAACGACATTGCTGAAATATTTTTATTAATTTATCTTCCACAAACGTAAGAAATTAATCTGCACAAGAGAATTGTCTGCAACAGTGAAGCCAATATATTTGCCCGGCAACTCTTCGTAATCCATTGTATGTACCAAATTTTTATTGATAAAAAAGTAATATTTATCACCATATTTTCTGACCGTGACAGTATTTTCGGCGGTTTGATTTACTATTTCTGATTTCGTAGGAGCAAGTATCTCGGTTACTTCTAAACCTGTCTCTCGCTCTATTTTGTAGTATCCGAGTGAAGAAAAGGCAAAAAAGTATTTATCACCAAAAATCAGTTCTCCCCAAAATAAGCCGCTATATTTTTCTACATTACCGCTGACAAATTTTATGCGGGTCTCCAATTCAAAATTTCCGGTGGCATCAAAATTTACTTGTTTTCCATCAGTATTAGGAAAAGCAAAATCATTGGTAAACAAAAAATAGCCATCTACTATCTGATGTGTAGAAGGAGAAGTGGACTTGATCCACGCATAGTTGTTGTTATCAAAATTGTCCATAAACAATCTCTGTTTACTACTTTGAGGTATTCCGTCATAACTATCCGGCATTAACGTTTGAGAATTAACACTCAACGAAATCATGCATACACAAAAAAACATTAAAAAATATCTTGTTCTCATCTCTTTAATATAAATTTATTATTTTATTAAACAAAAGTAAATATAAATTTTAATTTAAACAAAGAAAAAGTTTTTTTTATAAAAAATAAATAGTTACATGCAAATACGCACCGCGGCGTGTATCTACAATCGTGTATCTACAATCGTGTATCTACAATCGTGTATCTACAATCGTGTATCTACAA
>DYQJ01000153.1:6600-9410 GCA_020719345.1 Draconibacterium orientale
TCGTGTATCTACCGACATTTTTTTGCGATATGTTGATACACGCCGCGGCGTGTATCTACAATCGTGTGTTTACCGACATTTTTTTGCGATATGTAAATACACGCCGCTGAGTAAATACACGCCGCGGCGTGTATCTACAATCGTGTGTTTACCGACATTTTTTTGCGATATGTAAATACACGCCGCGGCGTGTATCTACAATCGTGTGTTTACCGACATTTTTTTGTGATATGTAAATACACGCCGCGGCGTGTATCTACATATCTACCGACATTTTGTCATATTTATACTAAAAAATACACTATTTATACGCATAAACTGACAACACTGACAAACGAGTAATTCAATAAAATTATGCAAAATTAGTTAATTGTTTGTAAATCAAGATATAATAAATTATCTTTTTATCTTATTAATAAGATGGCACAAACATTGTAAAATAATTCGCAAAAAAGAATACTAACAATTAAAAATATATATAAAATGGCAAAGATAATAGGAATAGACTTAGGTACTACAAACTCTTGTGTTTCGGTGATGGAAGGAAATGAACCGGTTGTTATACCTAATAGTGAGGGCAAACGAACAACACCTTCAATAGTTGCTTTCCTAAAAGATGGCGAGAGAAAAACCGGAGACCCTGCTAAACGCCAAGCTATAACAAATCCCGAAAATACCATTTATTCTATAAAACGATTTATGGGGGAAACTTATGATAAAGTAACCAAAGAAATACAACGAGTAACTTATAAGGTAGTAAAAGGAGATAACAACACTCCGAGAGTTCTCATCGCAGACAGAAAATATACTCCGCAAGAAATATCGGCTATGGTTCTACAAAAGATGAAGAAAACCGCAGAAGACTATCTCGGACAAGAAGTTACGGATGCCGTAATAACCGTACCTGCTTATTTTAGCGACTCCCAAAGACAAGCAACAAAAGAAGCCGGAGAAATAGCCGGACTTAATGTGAAACGAATTATCAACGAGCCGACAGCAGCCGCACTCGCCTACGGACTTGATAAACAACATAAAGATATTAAAATAGCAGTTTACGACCTCGGCGGTGGAACTTTTGACATCTCAATTCTTGAGTTAGGTGACGGCGTATTTGAAGTTAAATCTACAAACGGAGACACGCACCTCGGCGGAGACGACTTTGACCAAGTAATTATCGACTGGCTTGCCAACGAATTTAAAAACGACGAAGGAGTAGACCTCAGACGAGACCCTATGGCATTACAAAGACTTAAAGAAGCAGCAGAAAAAGCTAAAATTGAACTCTCAAGCTCTACAAGCACCGAAATTAATCTCCCTTACATCATGCCTGTTGACGGAATACCTAAGCACTTAGTAAAAACTCTTACAAGAGCTCACTTTGAAAAACTCGCTGATAAATTAATACAAGCAACTATAACACCTTGCCGAGAAGCTTTGAAAGACGCCGCACTAACTATTAATGATATTAACGAAGTAATTTTGGTCGGCGGCTCTACAAGAATCCCTGCAATTCAAAAAATAGTAGAAGACTTTTTTGGAAAGAAACCTTCTAAGGGCGTAAATCCTGATGAAGTTGTTGCAGTAGGAGCAGCTATACAAGGTGGAGTATTAACCGGCGAAGTTAAAGACGTACTTTTATTAGACGTAACACCGCTTTCATTAGGTATAGAAACAATGGGCGGAGTGATGACTAAATTAATTGAATCTAATACTACTATCCCTTCAAGAAAGTCAGAAACTTTCACAACAGCAGTGGACAATCAACCTTCGGTAGAAATACACATTCTACAAGGCGAGAGACCTTTTGCAAGAGATAATAAAACCATAGGTAGATTCCATCTCGACAGTTTACCACCTGCACCACGTGGAGTCCCGCAAATAGAAGTGACTTTTGATATTGATGCAAACGGTATTTTAAATGTCTCCGCAAAAGATAAAGCGACAGGTAAAGTGCAAAGCATTCGTATAGAAGCATCTTCCGGACTAACTGACGCTGACATAGAACGCATGAAACGTGAAGCAAAAGAAAACGAAGATACTGACAAAATAGCAAAAGAGAAAGTAGATAAATTGAATCAAGCCGACAGTTTGATATTCCAAACCGAAAAACAATTAAAAGAGTTTGGTGATAAATTGCCTGCCGACAAAAAGAAACCTATAGAAGATGCTTTAAACAAACTTAAAGAATCTCATAAGGCACAAGACCTCAATGCTATAGATAAAGCCACACAAGAGTTGACATCTATATTCCAAGCAGCTTCGCAAGAAATGTATAATTCATCTCAAAATCAAGGCAATCAAGGAAATCCGGGCGGACAATATCATACTCAATACGACCCAAAAGCTAATCAAAAGTCTAATAACAAAAAAGACGACAACGAAGTAACAGACGTGGATTTTGAAGAAGTAAAGTAAGTTGAGTTTAAACCACAGAGAAATGAAAGAAATGAAAGAGAAAGACTTTCATATCTTTCATACCTTTGTGGTAATTTTTTTCTTTTTTACCTCAGAGAAATGAGAGGAAAAATTATAATAATAAATGAAAATAAATTTGTAATAATAAAAAACTAATATTAAATTTAGAAATTCTAAACAATTTAATATTTTTCTTTATGAAAACAAATTTATTTTTTGTTAAAAGCTTTATAATATTATTTATAACAGCTTTTTTTTCTATCAGTCTAAGAGCAGGACATACTTATACTGCCGATGATATAACGGTGTCGTATGACCATTGCGCCGGAACAGTAATGGTTAAATTCTTGATAGCGTAAAATAATGGTGACTAAACACGCTATTTATTTTATTTT
>DYQJ01000154.1 GCA_020719345.1 Draconibacterium orientale
CAATTTGCCGAGTTTATTTTAGATTACGGAAAAAGCACTACTAAAAGCACAAGCGACTACCCAAATCAAACTATGATTTATACTTATAAATGGGGCTTTTCTACTGTAGACCCAAAGGGAGTAAAAAACCCTTCGGGTCTTGTAAACAGCGGTTACGAAAACCATCCTGTAATAAATGTTACCTGGTACGGCGCCTACGAATATTGCAAATGGCTAAGCGAAAAAACCGGCGAAAAATATTCTTTACCATCAGAAGCGCAATGGGAATATGCCGCAGGAGGAGGCAGCTCTTCGCGTACCAAATGGGCAGGTACTTCCTCTGAAAGCAGTCTGGGTGATTATGCGTGGTATGATGATAATAGTGAAACTAAGACTCATGAAGTAGGCACAAAGACAAAAAACACACTTGGCTTACACGACATGAGCGGCAACGTCTGGGAGTGGTGCTTAGACTGGTACGACAGCGGCTACTACAGCAAAAGTGCTGAAAAAGACCCGGTAAATACTACAGTAGCGTCTAACCGTGTTTGTCGTGGCGGTAGTTGGAGCGATTATTCTGGCTATTGTCGAGTTGCTTTTCGTTGCAGTCTCACCCCGAGTTACAGTGACCTCCTCATAGGTTTTCGTGTTTCCAAGATTTAACTTTTATATACCTTACCTTTTTAAAATACTATGTATTAGTTACATAGTATTTTTTTATAATATTAGTAGTTTTGGCATGAATTTTGATGTAAAATATATATACAAAAGAGAAATATACGTAGTATATATAACATATGAGTAGACGCACGTATATATACAATCTTTTTTAGTATATATACATTTTAGGTATATTCTATATAATAAACCAGCCCTTTGGGGTGTTTGAACTTCTAACCCTGCCAGCTGGACTGTTAGAACTCAAATCAGAACCCTGCCAGCATGAAAAAAACGCTGGCAGGGTTGAGAAGTTTGCGCCGGAAGGTGGCTTTACCCTTCAAATAGTCGAAGACTTTTGAAGTGGTTAATATATTACGATTCAAACGTTTCAACCATTTCAAAAGTCTTCGACTATTTGAAAGGTTTTTTCGCTTTTTTTATTCTGAAAATTCTAAAATTCTGAAAATTCTGGTTTATGACAAAAAAATAATCACCAAAATCATGGTTCCGACATTTTTTTTGTTATCTTTGTAAAAAAAATATTAAAATTATGCAAACATTAAGTATTAATCAAATAGAATTTAATTCGTTTTTTCAAAATAGCTTACAAGAACCCGTTGTTGTTAAAAATGAGGCAGGTATAAATTATTTGATAATGCCTTTTTTCCCAAATAATTGGCAAGAGATATTTTTCATGTTGTTCCAATCATTTAGCGAATTACAAAATCCGGATAACTCTATATTACATAAAAATCGTATAACTGCAAAAGAATTTAGCGAAAAATGGGTAGGAATTTTAGAGAATAGCAACGATTTTGATTTAAAAGAAAATTAACTTCTAACCCTGCCAGCGTGAAAAAACGCTGGCAGGGTTGAATAGTTTGCGCCGGAGGAAAAACGTCTGCTACCCATATCTTGTCCCTAACGGGACTAAAAAAAAATCCCGTTAGGGATTAAATATTGGTAGAAAACAAATCCCCCAAGCCCTGCCAGCGTTTTTTTTTCACGCTGGCAGGGTTGAGCAAAAAAATTCTGAAAATTAAAAAATTCTGAAAATTCTGATTAAGATTTTATTTTTTTTATTACCTTTGCAAAAGAAATAAAAAAATCAACTCAATAAAAAAATATGAAAAAAATTTGTTTTCTAATTATTTGTCTTTCAATATTTTTGCAGCTCTCGGCAAAGAAATCTATTATCAAAGGGAGCTCACAAGAATATGCCGAGCAGACTCTGTATCTGTTGAAATTCTCCGATTTAATAACCATGACCGAAGAACTAATTGACTCGGCAATTGTAGATAAAAATGGACTTTTTGAATTTTCTACAGAAATAGACCAAGCGACAACAGTCTTTATCAATCTCGGTGTTTACCGCGGCTTTATTACCATCGAGCCGGAGGTCAACTACGAGATATTACTACCGAAACGCAAAGAAAAATCTATGGAAGATTTTTTGAATCCTTACTTTAAAAGACAAGAATTTTATTTTACTATAAAAAACACTATATCTAATGACCTGAACAGCTATTTGTATAAGTTTGATATAATGTATAATAAAGCGCTTTACAATATTTTTCGCACCAGCTACGCCCGATACAAAAAATCAAAAATAGACAGCATCATCGCCATTGTGGACAGCAATTTTATGGATTATAAAAATACTTATTTTATCAACTATAAAGAATACAGCTACGCCACTTTGCGAACCACCGCTTACATGCGAGATAAAGAAGATATTTGTAACACCTATTTTAAAAACAAAGACATCTTATACGACAATCCTGCTTATATGAATCTGTTTAACGAGACTTTTTATAAGTGTTTCACTTCTAATTCTTCATTAATAGACTGGAACGTAGTGCGGGTAGCGATAGCTAAGGAGAGCTTATCTACCATAGACAATTCTATGGCGTTGAAAGATATTTTTGCACACGAAGATTTTAGACATCTGGTTATTATCAAAGGACTCTACGACCTGTTTTATTCCGATACCGTAAACAAAGATAACGTACTTGCTATTCTGGACTCACTGCAATCCACCACAAGCATCACCAATCGCAAAATAATAAACAACTTCTGGAACAAAGCGACCAAACTAATGGTAGAAAAAGAAGTGCCATTTTTTGAACTCCCCGACAAAAATGGAAAACTCCTTAATATAAAAGAGATGCAGGGAAGTTTTATCTATCTTAATTTCTATCATCCACAAAGCTACGTTTGCAAACGACAAATAGAATTACTCAAAGCACTATTCTCCTATAAAATAGATTTATTGAAAATAGTCACTATTTTTGTAGGTGAAGACATTCAAGAGATGGAGAAATTCATGGAGAAATACGACTGCGATTGGACATTTTTATTTTATGATAAAAATATGCAGCTCTTAGAAGATTATAAAGTGGTTGTTTACCCTACTTATTATTTAATAAATCCGGAGGGCAAATTAATCTCGTCTCCTGCCAAAACACCGGAGGAAGACTTTGAATATGAATATAATAACAACTACATGGAATGGAAACGTGAACAGCTGAAAAAAACCAAAGACGGAAAAATGTTAGGACCTTAAATCACGATTCCTAAAAATAATATTATTAATTCTAAATAATTTCAAAAAATATTTTTTTGTTAAAAAAAACATTCTATTTTAGTGCAAAATTTGAACCCGTAAATCTTAAAGAGAACGTTAAATTAAACTAATATTAAAATAAATAGTAACTTATGCAAGAGACTAATCAGTCAAATCGTGGCTTATTGATATTGATAGGCGGAGCCGAAGACAAAAAAGATGAAAAAGTTATCTTAAAAAGAATTTTGGCTGAAACCCAAGCGAAGAAAGTAGTGATTGTACCTACTGCCTCCGCATATCCTCGGGATGTTTTTCGCAATTACGACGATGCCTTTCGCTCATTAGGTATAAAAGATGTTATAAATTTTGATATTCGTAAAGATTATGAAACCGAACGAGAAGAATATCACAAACACATAGAAGATGCCGACTTAGTCTTCTTTGGAGGAGGTGACCAGACCATATTAGTCCCCGCTTTTCTTAATACCAAACTTTATGACAAAATAACGCAGCGATTCTATGCAGGAGAGTTGCACATAGCAGGAACAAGTGCAGGAGCCGCCGCTGCCAGCGACCCAATGCTCTATGACGGTGATAACGAAGGGTTTATCAAAGGCACCGTAATGCTCGCCGAAGGTTTTGGACTGTTGAAAAATGTGACTGTAGACACACATTTCTTACAACGAGAACGAATCCCCAGATTAGCACAAATACTTCTAACGGGTAGAAGTAATAAGGGGATAGGACTTGACGAAGATACCGGTATCATCGTATATCCGGACAACCGTTTTGAGGTCATCGGCTCTGGAATGGTAACTTTAATGAACAGCTCCGGAATCACCGGCGAAAATTACTCCAGTATCAATGACGGCGAAATATTAAACTTTAACAATCTAAAGATAGGTTTCCTCTCTTCCGGTGCTAAGTTCAATATTAATAAGTGGGCTATTGTGAAAACAATGGCACAAAAAAAAAACATTAATGAGCTTTTTGAAAACATTATTTACAACTCTTAAAAAGAAATTTAATTACAAAATTATTATAATAAAGAATTAATTATGGAAAATGTTAATTTCAGTGTTAGTAAGTTTTACACATATTCAGGTCCCAATTTTTATATAGACCGAGCTGCGATAGTTTTTAATCTTTTTATTGATGAAAAATCTAAAGATGCAACTATTTTTAATGCAGAAGTTACAAAACGATTCCCTGCTACAGCAGAAAAATTCCCTGCCGAAACAAAAGACCTCTTTGCAATGACTTTATTGCATGTCAGTAAACTCGATTTGAACTTATTTTTAAATCGTTATGCTGTAATTAGCGACGACCAAGAATGGACAGTAGCGATAGAATACCTTGACGAAAAAGTATCTAAAGAATGTATTTATTTCACATGCGACTGGTTCCTTGCAATTGCCAACGGAACAGAATTTAACTTCGAGAAAGAATTTGAAACCCTACAAAAAAGATTTGATAAATCGCTATTCGGTGGTCCTACTATTTATTCTTTGGTAGAAGCCGGAGTTATACGTGATATACCGGTTCATTATTTGTACGAAGAAAATCAATTCCAATGGGGATACGGTAAGAAACAACGCCGAGGACGCTCTACTATTTTCCACACCGATGGAATAAAAGACACCGAATTTACTACTTACAAAGACATGTGCGGTGACTTCCTTGAACTATGCGGATTCCCGACTCCAAAAGGATTTACATGCTATACTGACGAAGAAATAACCGAAGCTGTAACCGAAATAGGATTTCCTTGCGTAATAAAACCCGTAAACGGACACAAAGGACAAGGTGTAACAACCGGAATAGAATCAATGCCGGAAGCAATGAAAGCTTTTAAAAACACTATCAAAGTAGCAGAAGAAGGTGGAGTAGCTTTTGAAGGTGCATTGGTACAACAACAAATTTACGGATACGACCACAGAATTTTAACTATCGGTGGTACGTATGTTGCATGCTTGAAAAGAGTTCCCGCTTTTGTAAAAGGAAATGGAAAAGACACTGTTAAACAATTAATTGATGCAGATAACGAATTGGAAATACGAGCAGATACCGCACGTTCTCCACTTTGCAAAATCAAATTAGATGAAGACATGCACGACTATTTAAAACTACAAGGTCTTACACCAGACTATATTCCTGCCGAAGCCGAAGAAATAGTATTAAGACGAGTAGCGAACATCTCTGCCGGCGGCGTCTCCTATAATGTAACTAAAGAAATGCACCCAGATAATGTCCTCATGGCTGAAAATATTGCTAAATTCTTAAATGTAACAGCACTCGGAATAGACGTACTCGCTGGAGATATTACTAAATCATGGAAAGAAGGTAATTTTGGTATTATAGAAATTAATGCAGGACCCGGAGTATTTATGCACTTAGCACCTGCTTTTGGCGGCTCGGTAGACGTACCAGGAGAAATAATGAGACACTTCTTCACTGTTAACCCGAAAAAAGGTTCACGAATCCCTATTGTTGTAGGTAATTTCTTGACTAATAAATTCATTGACGGCGTAAATTCAATACTGCAACTTGCCAGACTTAACAATATGGAGTTTGGAAGCGTCAGAAAAGACGGAGTATATTTCAATACCGACTTCTTCAACGACAACACACATGACGAAAATTGCAAAATGTTATTCAGAAACCCTCGTTTAGATTTTGCCATGATAGAACATAACAAAGACGACATTCACGACTACGGTATGTGGCACTGGGGACATGATATGGTTATTCTTGACTCGCCTAATTATGCCGAAAAAATATTAGAACGTGACCTACTCCCTGACGGAATTAAAGTGGAAATTACTGAAGGAGAAAAAGGCATATACAAAATATTGCTAACCAGAAACGAAAAACACATACACCTCGCTAATGTTGCTAATAAAGAATTAGTTGATGATGCTTTATTAGAAATTTTAAAACCTTATTTGTTAGAACTACTAAATAAGTATTAATACCTGAACAATTTTATTTTAAAAAACTTCTTTCGGAAGATTTCCAAAAGAAGTTTTTTTTTGAGAAATAAAATTTTATATTCTATTGAAAAATGAAGCAATTTTTAAAATATTTTATTTTCTTTTTAATATATTCTCTCTTTTTCGCATCTTGTAAAGATAATATAAAACAAAGTACCGAAAAAATAGATGATATTAGATTTGATACAATCCCGCTAATTTATGCTAAAGGATTTGAAATAAATATATTTGAAAACATCACCAAACTGACAATAAAGAAACCATGGCAAAAAGCAGAAAACCTGAATTTTTCTTACTACTTAATCAAAAATAACGACACAATCCCTGAACAATTTAAAAATCAAGCTTTTATCAAAACACCTGTAAACCGAATAATATGTTTTTCTACCACGCATCTCGCTTTTATTGATGTGTTAAAAAAAAATCACACCATCGTAGGACTCGCCGGAACAAAATACGTCTATAACAAAGAAATTAGAGAGCAGATAACACAAAATAATATTCAAGATGTTGGATATGACCAAAATATAAATTACGAACTTATTTTGTCCCTCGAACCCGATGTCGTTTTTTTATATGGAATAGAAGCAGACATCTCCTCAAGACTGCAAAAATTTAGAGACCTCGGAATCCAAACTATATTAGTTCCCGAATATCTGGAAGACAACGCACTTGCTAAAACAGAATGGATAAAATTTTTCGCACTATTCTTAGATAAATACGATGAAGCCGAACAAATTTTTAATCAAATAGAAGAACAATATATCGCTTTAAAAAAATTAACCGACACCATCAGCAAAAAACCTAAAATACTTGTCAATGTCCCTTATCAAGGAATCTGGTATTTGCCCGGCGGAAATTCTTATCTTGCCAAAATGATAAATGATGCCGGCGGAAATTATATCTGGAAAGAAAACACCGAAAACGAAAGCTTCGCCATTAGTATAGAAGAAATTTTCGCACGAGCATCAGACGCTGATATTTTAATCAACCCGGGAATATATTCTAAAATATCTGAAATAAATATATTAGACTCACGTCTCCAAAAATTTAAACCGCTAATTACTAAGCAGATTTACAATAATAACAAACGAGTAAACCTAAACGGCGGAAACGACTTCTGGGAATACGGCGTTCTTACTCCGCATCTAATTTTAAAAGATTTAATAAATATATTCCATCAAAATATTTTTTTTAAAGATAGTTTGTTTTTTTATAAAAAATTAGAATAATTTTTTAACTTTGTGTACTAAAAAAAAACTAAATATGCTAATGTTTAATGGAGATATGGCAGTCCAAACAAATAAAGAAGATAAAGTAACTATCAAATTCATTGTAACAAGTGATATACATGGAGCTATATTTCCTTACGACTTCATAGAAGACCAGGTAACTGCTAATTCACTCGCACAAATTTATACGTATGTAAAAGAACAACGACAAAATAAGAATCAAGAAGTCATTTTGTTAGACAATGGAGATATGCTACAAGGACAACCTATAGTTTATTATTCTAATTATGTAACAACAGAAAAACCGCATATTTGCGCAGAAGTATTAAACTTTATGCAATATGACGCCGCAACAGTCGGAAATCACGACATAGAAGCAGGACATCTGGTTTACGATAAATTGAAAAAAAATTATAACTTCCCCTGGCTCGCAGCAAATGCCGTTTATAAAGATACTTATGTTCCTTATTTCAAACCTTATACTGTAATTACCAGACGCGGAATTAAAATAGTTATTTTGGGATTAATTACCCCGGCAATTCCTAATTGGCTACCGCAAACTATATGGGATGGACTTGATTTCTTAGATATGATAGAAACCGCTAAACGATGGGTAACAATAATTCAACAAAAAGAAAAACCCGACATATTAGTAGGACTATTTCATGCCGGAATAGATTATATGTATAACAATCAAAATAAGCAGACCTATAAAAATGAAAATGCCGCTAAATTAGTTGCACAACAAGTACCCGGTTTTGATATAGTATTTGCCGGACACGACCACCAAGAATACAATATCATAGTTGAAAATTGCGAAGGACAAAAAGTCCAGATACTCGACCCAAAAAACAATGGCAGATTAGTCTCCGTAGCAACAGTAAATATGGAGATAGACACCAAAAACAATAAATACAATAAAAACATCACCGGACTGAACTTGGAAATGAACTTTTGCGAGGCAGACCCCGAATTTATAAAGAACTTTGACCATTACCGTAAAGAAGTTTTTAAATATGTCACACAACCCGTTGGATACATTACTAAAACTATTTCCATACGAGATGCTCTTTTTGGAAATACTGCTTTTGTTGACCTTGTCCATAAAATACAATTAGAAGTTACAGGTGCGGATATATCTTTTGCTTCGCCACTATCTTTTGACACCAAAATTAATCGCGGACAACTGTACGTCAGAGACATGTTTAAGATTTACAAATTTGAAAACATTTTGTACACCATGAAACTTACTGGAAAAGAAATACTTGATTATCTGGAATATTCTTACTCCATCTGGTACAACGAAATGAAAAATTATGACGACCATCTATTAAGTTTTGACCGCGACTATCGTGGAAATTTCGTTTTAAAAGGCAAATTTTATAATTTCTCCTCCGCCTCTGGAATAAATTATACTGTCAATTTGCAAAATTCAAGTGGACAAAGAATAAACATTTTTAACTTAGCAAACGGACAACAATTCTTATTAGACGAATTTTATACCGTCGCTATTAATTCGTACCGAGCAAATGGAGGAGGAGGACATCTTATTGACGGCGCTAAAATCCCTGTAGAAGAACTCGCTAAACGAGTAGTAGCAAAATCAGATAAAGATTTGAGATATATTATAATGAAATGGATAGAAGAAAAACATTATATTACTCCACAATCTTTCGGAAATTGGAAAGCAATTCCCGAAGTATGGTGGCGAAAAGGTAAACAAAGAAGTATTTATAGACTCTTTGGTACAACATAGCCGTTAACCTATGCAAAATTAATTGTATATAATTTACCAATAAATTTAATCAAGTTTGGTGTGTTTTTGATAGAGATATTCAAAGAAGTAAACAGAAGAAAAACGAAACAACATATTTATTATTTGATTATTTATTATAATTTTGTTATATTTGTCAAAAAAATAAAAACATGGAAAC
>DYQJ01000155.1 GCA_020719345.1 Draconibacterium orientale
CTTCTTTTTTGCCTTCAAGTATTTCTGCTAATTTTTTTAAAGATTTAGCTAATTCTAACTTATCAAGGTCTTTATGAACTAATATTTTGATAGCGTAAAATAATGGTGACTAAACACGCTATTTATTTTATTTTCAAGTACTTATAAAATTCGTTTATTTATAATTTTGTATATACATTTTAAATGTTATATTATTGAAAATCAGATATATAAAAAAATATTTGTATATATGAAAAATCAGTAAATTTGAATTTTGGTCACTATTTTTATACGCTACCAAATTTTTATTCTGTTCGGCTCCAAATATTTTTTTGAAAACTAAATCTATTTTTGGATTTAACTTACTCATAATTTAATTTTTTTTAGTTACTGCAAATTTAATTTATTTTTTAACATGATACATGTTAGGTGTTTTTTCTTCTTCTATTATTTTGTTCTCCAATTTATTAATCAATTTATCAAAATCAGATTGAAATAATTTATCTTGAATAATTCTGTATTTTTCAAATTCATTTTCTGCAAATTCTTTTGCAATTGCATGACTTACCTTTCCTGCATTTGTCAATATATCTTTTTCATTGAATTGCAAAAAAGCATTTAGTTTCTTTGCCCAATCTTCCATAGTCATCGGAATTTGTCGTTCTGCTTGTGTTTCAGCATAATCAAGATACATCGTTACAAATCTGTCTAATGATTTTAACTCAGTCAATGTCAAGTAATTTTTTGCAATAGAAACATCTGGTTTAATAATTTTTCCGTTTGGTGCATTTTTCCATGTTGTTAATCCCATTCGTTCTTTTTCACTATCAGCTCGGTTTATAATCAACTCTGCCGCAGTGTTTCCATGAATTGCAAAATGTAATTTATTTTGGACTGTTGCAAAAAAATCTTTTGTTGTTGGGCTATCTACATTATAATCAAGTGCGGTTGCATAAATATCTGTTATTTTTTGATAAAATTTTCTTTCACTTGCTCTTATTTCACGAATTTCTGCAAGTAGTTGATTAAAATATTCTTCGCTCAAATAAGCACCATTTTTCAATCTTTCCTTATCTAAAACCCAGCCACGAATTGCAAAATCACGAAGTATATTCGTTGCCCATTGACGAAATTGTGTTGCTCGTACAGAATTTACTCTATAACCGACTGAAATAATTGCGTCTAAGTTATAAAACTGGGTTTCATAATTTTTACCGTCTGATGCAGTTGTCCGGAATTTCCGGATAACTGAATTTTTATCTAATTCGTTGTTATTAAATATGTTTTGTAAATGTTCACTTATTGTTCTTACATCTACGTCAAAAAGAGTTGCAATCAATTTTTGTGTAAGCCAAACTGTTTCTTCTTCAATGCGAACTTCAATACTATCACCGCCTGCTTGTTTTGTAAAAACAAGAAATTCCGCTGTGCTATTTCGTATTTGAAATTTTTTATTTTTATCTGGCATAATGTATCATTTTATTTATCAGTGTTTTGTTTGTATTTCTTATACACCATAACGATAGACTGTCTAAAAACGCAAAGGTAACCTTTTTTAGATTAAATGCAAATTTTTTTTATCTGTTTTAAACGCAAATTTGCTAAAAGATACTTCTTCAAAAAAATAAAAAAGCAATAATAGTAAATTATAAATTCCGAAGTTATTTTTTTAATTTTACTTAACAACTAAATAAAAGCAATTTTCGGCATCTTTGCGAAACACTACGAAAAACTCTGCAAGAAATTGATACTCAATATTTCTTGCAGAGTCTTGCAAAGGTTTTCAGACAAATTATTCAAGAATCTCCAATATTTAATCCCCCCTAACGGGCAGGCAATATTGTTAAAAAATCTTATGTCAATGCGACAATTTTAGTTCTTATTTCTTCTACTAATTTGGCAAGTTCGTTGAATTGAGCTTCGTCCATAACTATTTGGTCATTAACTTCTTTTAGCGCGCTAAAAATATTTTTTATTTTAGTAATGTCATTTAATAGTTCGCTGACGTCCGGATTGTCTTTATAATTAATAAGTAGCGGATATATTGTAGAAGCTGTTACTTTTTGTTGTGCGAGTTCTTTAATAATTCCTTTTTTGTCTTTGGCAATGTATGCCATCTGACAAGTAAGATACATACTTTCTATCCAACCTCCTGCAAGAACCATTACTGCGATAGCTCCTTTGTTGCTGTTAGATAGTTGATTGAATGTTTTGTAGTAAGATTCGGTAACAATTTTATATAACGAGTCTTCGTTTTCTATATTTGCTTCTACTCGTTTGATAAAGTTTTCATCAATAACAGTTCCTAATCCGAGGTCTTCAGTTAATTTTTTAGAGACATTAAGATACTTTCGTGTTTCTTGAGTATTGTTGTAAGTAGTAGAATAGCTCAAATCTGCTCCGTAGATTCCGAGATTCAATGCTTTACTTTTTTCGGTAAAGTATTGAGCTACTTTGTCGGGTGAATTAGTGAGGTCTTGTGAGAATGCGACTCCCGATTTTTTCAACATTTGTGTTACCTCAAATGGTGTCGGAATAGGATAAATAAGTTTTTTTACGGCGTCATCTACAACAATTTCTTCTTTTTTTTGTTCCTTTTTAGGTTCTCCACTGCATGCTGCAAATAATGCGAAAACAATAATAACACTTAACAAATTTAAAGTTACCTTCTTCATTTTAATAAAATTTTAAAAGAATATTTAATTATGCAAATATAATAAAATTCGTTAAAAAAAACTTTTTATTTTTCTTTGACAAAAAAAGTGAAATCCTTAGTTCCGAGTATGCTTATTTTTTTCCGATTAAGTTCTCCGAGAAATGTTTTACATTCGTCCTCAGTCAGTATAGGTGCGGCTCCTCCGGATTCGGTTATTTCTGTCACAATGTTTATAGGGATTTTTTCTTTTGAGACTAATATTTTGATATGTATTTGATTATTAGCCGGTAAACTTGGTTGAAAATAGAATCCTTGCGGGATAAAATTAGTTCCTGTTTTTAATAAATTGTCTTGATTGTTGCGAAACGGATATATGACATATATTTTTTTGTTTTCTATTGTTCGTTCGTAATAAAAACAATATACATAAAGATTTTCCGTAAGATTGAGTTCAATTTTATATTTGTCCCCGATATAAAGAATTTCTGTCTCTATTTTTTCTTTTTTTTCGTTTATGACATTTGTGGCAAAAAAGATGTTATCGGACTCCCAATTTATGAGGGAGATATATATGTCACTAAGATTAATCACATTTTTATTGTAGTCGTTGAGTAATTTAATATCTTCGTCTGAAAGCGGGAGTTCTATTTGCTCAAATGTTATTTCTTTATTTCCTACATAAATATCTTGCATCAGCTTGATATTACGAAATTTAATAGTTTTATCTAATATTTGATAGTTTGCGGAGAGATAGTAGTCGGGTGTTTGATTATCTAAAAACGTTTTCCAGTATTGGGTTTGATTTTTATCTGTTGGGGTAAAAAAAAGTTCCTGCATTTTATCATATAAAATGTTGTCTAGTTTGTCGTTAAATAGTATTTTTATGTCGGTATTTGATTTTTCTATTTCAATTTTCAATTGTTCTACTACCGATTTAGTTATTTCTATTCCCAGAAGCGAGTTAATAGTGTCGTTATTAGAATAATCTTGAAAAAATGCTACGGCAATTTTTGTTTGGTTGTCCATTTTTTTCATCTTCTTAAAAATCTCTTTAGCGATGTGCTTACTAATGTTATCAATAGCGTCATCTGCTTTAATAACATTAGTAAATAAAAAGAAGATAGATAAGAGGAAAATTTTATATTTAATATTTAATAAAAGTCCCATTAGTATTTCCTCCTTGTAAGATTGCATTTTGTTTTGCTCCGTTAAAAATTCGTCTTGTGAAATAAGGTAGTCCGTTGTCTATGTCGTTGATATAGTCGGCAATTTCTTTATATGTAAGTTCGCCGTTTTTATTGGTGTCGGATTTTTCTCTGTTGTGTAATGCTTTGAGGAAGAAGTATGTAAACATTCCATGTTGTTTCATTTCAAACCAATGTGCAGGTTGGTCTTCGGAGCTGGCATTCAATATGGCAATATTAGCATTTTCTACGTAGCTTATTTCTGGGACAAATACGAGGTCAGATGTGTGTTTAGTAAAATCTACTCCGGAGAAGCATGCGTCTATTACTACGGTGATTGTTCCGGTTGTATTTATTTTAGCAATGTTTTCATAGAGTAAATCAAGAGGATAAGCGGTGAATTCGAGGTCGTTGACTTCAGCATCTACGGGTGCGAGATATGCTTTTTTGTCCATCGCCGGCGCTCCATGTCCGCTGTAATAAATAAATATATTAGAAAAAGATTTAATATCAGTGCTAATCCGTCCGGGTTTACCTGTTAGTCCGAATATTTTTTGCATCTGCAAAAAAGAGGCATCTTCTATGGCAGTAATATTTTCTTCTTTATATCCGAGTACTTCTATGAGATATTTTTTGACGGAATTGATGTCGTTGATAGCATATTCTACATCTTTAACTCCCTCGTTTTTATAGTTTTTATTACCTATCAAATAGGCAAAAGAATTGCTGTTGTCCATAGTAGAAGTAGGGAGATTTGCTTCTATGTCGTATTTGTCGTCTATGAGTGTGTTTTCTTTTTCGGTAGTTTTCTTTTCTTCTTCTTCTAATAATAATTCTATGTTCTTGATTTTCAAATCAAATTCTTTATTAGGGTCATATTTAACACTTTCGGAGCTAGAATATTTGTAAAAAGTAGAGTCTATGGTATTAAAAAAAGTAAGTTCAAAGAGTTTCCATTTGCTGTCGTATATTTTGAATATAGGGTTAAGTGTTTGATAAACATTGAAATTAGCTTTAAACTTTTTTGCTTCGTCATCTGCTCTTTTAACATTAAGATATATTGTATCTAATTGAGGTATATGTATGCAAAAAGTCTCATTATCAGGGTCATATATTCCCACTATTTTGGCGTTGTTCCATTTTATTTCGCTGATGAGTTCTTCTTGATATTTAATCAGCGCTTCGTTTGTAAATTCGGTTATTTTGAGAGGTCGCTGGTAATTAATACGGTCTGCCCATTCTTTAGTGCTTTCAAACTCGTCTTTTTGTTGCCATTCTTCTATTTTTGCTTCTACGTACATTCTAATAGCTTCTTTATCAGAGGTGTTTTCTTGGTAATTGTATATGTACATTTCTTTAACAAAATCTTTATGTATGTATCCGTTTTTTCCGTTTATCGTAGTTTCATAGTTGTTGTAATATAATCCGGGTTTTACTTTATATACTGTTCCCAGAAGAGGGGATTTAATAACATTATTTCGTATATCATATACTTTTGCGTTTGAAGATATTACTTTAACTAATCTTTCAGTCCACAGGTCGTTGCTAAGGACGATGAAGTTATTTGAATTAGTTTTATTTTTGAGAGTAGTTTCGTTCATTTTTATCTCAAAATTGATGTCTTTTTTAGTTTCAAAATTTATATATTCAAAGTCGTTTGCTACGTGGAATTTTATTTTGCCGTATTTATCGGTGTAATATTTATTAACTTTGTCACCGGATGTTACTGTCACGAGGGTGTTTTCTTCGGGAATAATATTTGTTTTTGTCTCGTATTTAGTCTCACCGGATTGAACATCTTGTTTTTCCATTTCTCGAGGTAGCATCAGGGTAGAAGTGTAAGATAAAATACCGAAGGTCATGAGAAAATATCCGCCTTTGTATTTGTTATAAGCGAGTGTAGCTCCTCCTGCTGTAGCAAATAAGCTGAAAGTAGCGAAATTGTTGACTATTTTTTTTAGTCCGCTGACAGTTTTGACTGTTTTTTCGGTTTGATAGCTTAGCTGCGATTCTCCCACAATTTTAATTACTACATTTGCATCATAGGTTGACGGAGTTTGTTCTAATTGATAGCTGTAATTAGTAGAAATTAATTTATCTGTTCCCGATTTTTTGTTAGTAACCAGAACTTCAGTTTTGGTTATAGTATAAAGATTTTGTTCTATTCCGCCTAAGTCGGCTGTTTTACAAGCTATTAAAGTTGTAAAAATCAATAACATAGAAATAAATATTATATTTTTCATAAATTTATAAATTAAAAAGTTATTCTGTGAAATTTATTTTTTTCCCGGCATTTATAATTATGTCCATAGAGATGAATGCTTTATAGATGTTCAGGTATTCGGTGTATTCGGTGTCTTTGTCGTAGGAAAAAAGCCATCTGTTCATGTATTCTAATCCGAAAGAGAGACTATATACTTGACTAAAAAAACCTAATGTTATGAGATGTGAGGCAAGATTTTTGTCGGTAAGTTCATTGATAGTAAGATATTTGTTGTATTGATAACCGATGGCGGCTTCTTTAGATTTGAAAGCTAGACTAAAGCTGCTAAGATTTGTATTATAATAATTGAATGGTGGCATTTCATTATAAACAATTTTAGTGTTTTTCCAATTTTGAAATCTGTAATCAAAATAAAAGCTAAGATAGTTGAAAGCGACAGTAGAAAAAGACGGGACTTTAATAATAAATTCGGATTCTAAGTCATTTCCGTAGTAATGAGTGATTTTGTAAGGCGAGGTGATTTTATAAGCGAGAGTAAAGTCGTAACCGAGTTTGTATTTGAATCCCCATATTATATTTTTACCGGTTTCTTTAAATTCGCTGGTTTGTAAATCTATACTTGTATAATTGGCAGAGTCGGAGTCATAGTCAAATTGAGTATAATTATTATTAACAAGTATTTCATTGTAAGTAAAGTATTTAGCATTGTACTTATTAATTGTAAATCCCATTGCCATGTTGTTGGAGACTGCCATTGCAAAAGCAAAAGAATAATTATTAGCATGTCCTATATTTCTGATTCGTTGTTGTATAGCCACAGCTGTTGTAGAATATTCATATACATTGGTATAATCCATTCTTTCGTCCCATCGGTATTGATTGTTGTAAGCTAATCCTACGGCAAAATTGACATGATTAATATTGAAAGGCATTGCAAAGCTGAAATTTTCTATATTATGCGTTCCGGGTATGCGAAAAACATTTGCGGTGTTTTTAGAAAAATAAGAGTCACTTGGGATACTTTGAACATATATAAAGTTTTCTTTTAGCGTGAGCGCGAATTTTGTTTTGGTCATTTCTTGCAGGAAAGCAGGATTCCAATATATTGCGTATATATCTGATTCATTGGCGGTACATGCTCCTGCCATTCCTAATCCTTGCGCTCCCATCAGCGTAGGGTTTCTGTCTTCCACATTAAAACCTATTTGCGAAAAGGTTTGTATGCTAATCAAAATAAACAATAAAAAAAATATCGTCTTCATAGTTTTTAATTATTAATTATTAATTTTTAGTAGTTTGTATTTTACTCAATATTAATACTTGTCAGACTTATATAGTCCACATACATTGACGCCGATTCACCGAGATTGATACATATTTTATCTCCTTCTAAGGCGATATATTGGTGTTCGTAAATAAAAATTTGATTTAGAAAGAAGTAGTATTTATCTTTGAACTTTCTAACTGTTAGCGTGTTATAATCTCCGCTATTGTAAGTAACATCTATTGTTTTGTTCAGCCAGTCGGTAGAAGTTTCAAGATATTCTCCTATGTATATGTAGCTTCGCGAGGTTCTGAAGTAATAAGATTTATAATCAAAAGATGAGTATCCCCAGAGAAGTCCCCCCCAATTTTCATTGCCGAAAGTAAATTTAATAATTATTTCTATTTGATAATTTTCTACTCCGCTTAGCGTTAAATTATCATTATATAGTACCCACCATTGGTCGCTTAGAAAATTTGTCAGCGAATATGCTCCTGCGAAAAAGTTAGCATGCAAATCTGTAGATATATCTTCTGCCCATTGATTTGTGTTGTTGTAGAAGCTGTCGTAGAATACAGAGGAGGAGTTTTCTGTGTTCAGTGCGTCATATTTTTTAGGATTAAAACTATTAGCCAAGATTTCAAATCGGGAGCTGTAACCGTAGTGAGTCGGGTCAGTTACATCTTCTATCAATATTACGTAATTATTTCCGTATTGTATATCTGCCGGTATTGTCCATTGATAGGTGTTTTGTCCTTCTAATGAATATAAGTTTTTCTCTATGTCCGCTATTTTGGTAAAAAAGTTATCATATAAAGTAATATTAACTTTACAATTAACTGTGTCTGTCCATGTTATTTCATAGTCCTGATTAATGCTGTATTCTCCATCTCGTGTTGGCGTGGTGACGTCAATTTTAATTTCTTCTTTTTTGCAAGCACTTAGCAGCATTAAAATCAAAGATAAGTAAACAATAAAATTTTTCATTTTAGTAATTTTTTACAAAATTAATACTTTTTTGTTTTTTTATAATATTTTTTTTGTTTTTTTATAATATTTTTTCTCGCAGAGTTTCGCAAAGTTAAAAATAGTTACATTTTTTGGTAGTGTAAATTTTTAAGTGATAAATTTTTTGAACCATATAAGGCATATAAGAACATATAAGGCTTATGGGTATTATCACTGGAAAAATTACAGTTCCCATTTTTTTATTGATTAAAAAGTTTTGTGCCGATTAATTTGCCGTAATTTAGATTCATAAAAGTTTTTTCATAATGAAATTTCACTATTCTAAATTTATTTTTTATGAGTTTTTGAATTAAAGTTTCGGCGGTGAAGTTTTTATCTTTAATATCATGAAACTCTAATGAGATGGTTGTAATTCTATCAAAAATGGAGTCGGGCGTGCTGTTGAAAATAGAATATTCTGCTCCTTCGCAGTCCATTTTTAAAAAATCTATCGTAGTCAGATTTAATTCATTAACTATCATTTCTAATGTTTTTACTTGCACTTCCTCAAATTTAGTGTTCTTTTTATCGGTAAGGTAGTTATCAATTATAGAATGATTAGGATTGATTCCATGATATAGTTTTGCTGTTCCATTCTTGTCTCCGACTGCAAAATTATAACATCTGATGTTCTCTATTTTGGAGTCAAAAATATTTTTTTCGAGGTGTTTGAAATTTGCTTTATTGGGTTCTATGGCTATTATTTTTGAGATGTCATTAAGATTATTTTTAGCAAATATAGAAAAATAGCCATAATGGGCGCCTATGTCAAGTAATGTAACCTTTTGATAAAAAGGGAAATAATCGGAATATTCTCTTTTGTAGAATATGTCTTTAAGAATTTCTATCTCGGTGCGATTGTCATCATAATTCAATAAGAGGTTGTTAGATTTGCATAAATTGTAAAAAATATCTTTTTTACTTAGTACTGAAAACTGCGGAAATCTTTTGTAAATATATATAAAAACATTATATTTGCAA
>DYQJ01000156.1 GCA_020719345.1 Draconibacterium orientale
AAACTGGAAGGACGGTTTTAGAGCAATATATTGCATTATTAAATATAATTTATTCTCTAAATAATTGATTGGTAACTATTTAGCATGTTATTAATACTATAAATCAACTGTTTATGTAGCACAAAATTTTAAAAATCAAAGTCTTACTTTGCGAAACTCCGCGAGAAATTGATAATCAAATATTTCACGCAGAGTTTCGCAAAGATGTGTAACCTAATAAATGAAACATGCCAAAAATTGGAATGTTCACGACTTTTAAATCTTATTTAACTATTTGATTATAAATTATATATTTCTCATAATTTGTTATACACTCATATTAATATGCAAGAAAAAATATTCAAGAGTTTAAATTATTGAAAATAAAATATGGTTAAATAAAAAAAACTTAAATTTACAGCATCTAAAAATTTAGTTGATTATACGGAAATGAAGAATATCAACCAAAATATAGTGGTTTTTAGATATTTGATGCAAGCTTTAATAGGTGAAGAAATAAAGAAGTTAGACTTCCAACCTCGCACGTTTACCAAAAAACAACCTTAGCAGAATATATTACGAGTAAGTAGAACAAAAAAAATTGCGTTTCTGTATGTTTCTAAAATTTATTCTGTATTTTTGAGTAGATACATTCATTAATTCATTATTAACTATTGTGCTAAGTAAGATAATAAATAATTTATTTGTTTGGGCTATTGTAATTACTATTGCCTTATCTTTTGTGCTTTCAAAGTTTTTTAAAAAATATGAAGCCGAAATATTGTCTATGACATGGGACATAATGCCTAAATCAGTTGCATATTCCGATATTGACGGTGATGGAATAAGTGAGAAAATTGTTTTGCGAGGAGAAAAAGAATTTCCATGTATAGAAGTGTTTAAAAATGGTAAGCTGCTCTTTGGAATGGACATAAGCCGAAATATGCCGTTGATATTTGAACCACCGGCATCTTTAGATTATAACATGGACGGGGTAGACGAATTGTTTTTTATTTCACAAACCGAGGACTCATTGTTTATGAACATGTACAGGTATAAAAATTCTAAGTTCGCAACTTACGAGAAATTTATTTGCTTAATAGATAAAAATCGCAAATCCGACTACGATTACGGAATCGTTATCCGAAACGAAGGCGGAGATATTAACGGTGACGGCAACAAAGAATTGTTCTTTGTTATAAAATCGGGTTTCTCCTATCAGCCGCGTCATATTTTTTGTTATGATATTGCCAAGGACACAATTTTTTCTTCGCCTAAGACTGGAGCATATCTCTCATACATAAATATTTGCACCAATCCGACAAATCATGAGAAAATATTACTCACAGAAAATTACTCGCTAAATAATTATGCAGAACACTATTCGCATATTCCTTATCCGGATACGTCTGCTTATATAATGGCTTTTGACTCGCATCTGAACTATCTTTTTGAACCAATAAGATTACCCTCTAATATAAATTTTGTTGCGACAAGTCCTTTTCTAAAAAATGACTCGCTTTATATCTTAGCAAGCAGCGCAAATTTTGGGAACGAAAAAGATTTTAATGTTGACGTTTACAACACAAACGGCAAGTTTATTAATAATATTAATTTTGTCGGCTTACACTATTTACAAGTAGTATTTTTAAGTTTTTCAAAAGCAGATGCAAAATATTGTGCGCCTTTTGCTGACCGCGCCGGAAATTTGTACTTAATAAATCAAGATGCTAAAACTTTTGTAAAAAAGAACGTCTTTAAGTCCGAATTTGACGTTTGTACCGAATATCGGAATTTAGACTTAGACGGTGATGGTAATCTGGAGAAAATATTATGTTATCCTACCGGAATTGCAATTGTCCAGCATGACCTCTCCGATGTGACACATTTAGAAATAAACAATCCCATGTTTCTTTGTTATTCTGAAGTTAAATTAGCAGACGACCAGCCACCATGTTTTAGTCTTTTTTCCAATCGTAACTCCTATGTTATAAAATACGAGAAAAATAAATTCTATTATTGGCAATATGCTTTATATCTGACGATTGCGATAATTCTCTACGCTTTATTCTACTTTATACAAAAAAAGAAGTTGCAACAATTAAAACGTGAAAATATGAAATTAAATCAGATTATAGCTCAACGAACACACGAACTTCAAGAGCAAACCGAGAATTTGAAACGTTTAGATATATTCAAACAAAATATGGTCAGCATGATAGTTCACGACTTGAAAAATCCCCTAAATTTGATTTTAAATAAAACAGACAACCCTGAGATTATTAGTTCCTCCCGACAGATGACGATTCTTGTGGAAAATATGTTAGACGTAAACCGATTTGAAGAAGACAAGTTACGCTTAAATATTGAATTTATTTCATTAAATCGGATAATTAATGAAGCTTATTTAAAAGTAAAATATCTTATTGAATTGAAAACCATAGATTTTGATAATTCAACTCCCGACAACATAGAAGTGCGAACCGACAGCATAATATTAGAACGAGTGTTTATTAATTTGTTGACAAATGCCGCGAAATTTACCCCCAACAACGGACAAATAAAAATTTATACAAAAGACATTAGCGACAATATTTTAGAAATAACAGTACAAGACAACGGAATAGGAATAGCGTCACATCTAAAAGACAAAATATTTGACAAATACGTCAGCCAACAGGGAGCAGCGATAAAAGGTCTAAGCTCAAGCGGATTAGGACTGACATTTTGTAAACTCGCAATAGAAGCACAAAATTGCCAAATCCGAATAGACTCCGAACAACAAAAAGGAACTAAAATTATTTTTACTCTCCCTTACAAAACAAACACGCAAACAGATACTCGCTTCGCGGAGAACAAGAAAACAATCATACAATTAAATCTACAAGAAAAATCGTCTTTATTACCTTATTATCAAATACTTACGAACACTGAAATATACGAAATAAGTAAATTGTATCGGATACAAGAACAGATTAACGCCGATACAAATATCAACCAACTATGGAAAGATAATTTTAACAAAGTAGTAGAATCCGGAAATAAAGAACTCTATCAATACCTGACCAAACTTATTGAGTCATAAAATAATCAATATTCATTAATTCATTAAATATAAAATGTCACACGAAAATAACAAATTCCAACTAAAATATTTGTCTGCCACCGAGTATAATCTTTGGGACAGCTTTGTAGATGAAATATATTATGCGACTGTTTTTAATAAATCTTTTTATGTAGCCAAGTTATCTAAACTGCTGTCCGCTGAATTTAGTATTTTGGTGGTTATCAACTCGGAACAAAAAATAGTTGCCGGATTTGCTTTTTGTCACCACAAAAAAATGTCCTCCATAAAAACAATATTATATCCGCCGATGATGTCATATTATTCTATCTTAGTGCAAGATAGTATCACTAAGTACAAACTAAAACGTCAAGAAAATCATCATGAAATATTGAATACCTTACTGTCGCAGCTGGAAAAAGATTTTAAGATTTTATATTTTGATGTTCCTCCAACTTATTTAGATTTAAGACCTTTCATCTGGCAAAATTATCAGACGCAGCCAAAATATACTTATACTCAAAATATTACTAATATACACCAATTAGAAGAAGATTTTGAATATGCCCTGAAAAAGCAATTAAACAAAGCAAGGAAGCTGACATTTTTTATAGATAATCAAAACTCGACAGAAAATATTATTAATCTTTATAGATTGCAAAAAAAGATTTTTGATGCCAGAAAAATATTTTTTCCATTCTCGGAAGCGGATTTTATTGAACTGATAACGACCATGTTTGAAAACAATGCTGCTAAGATTTTCACGCTTTTTTATCAAGAAATCCCCATTTGTTCTACGATGGTGTATTTGTATAAACAGCAATCTTTTCACATGTTATTGGCTAATGATGAAAAATATCTGGCTACCGGACTGAACTCGTTACTTTTGTTTGAGATGTTAATATATTTACAAAACAATGGAATAACGGAATTTGATTTTTTAGGGGCTAATATTCAGAGTATTGCAAAATATAAGGCAAATTTTAATTTCCACTTAAAAACATATTTTCATATCCGCAAAGCCACCGGAATGGCTAATATCTATCTCCAAGCCAAAGATATAATTAAGAAAATGTAGAATCTATTAAATCAATTTTGATAATTGCTCGTCCCATTCATCTAAAAAATATTTTGGATATGAACTCAACTCGCCATTTTTATCAATGGATATTTCATAACTTATTGTTTGCATTTCGCTCTCGTCTATGTAGCGTTCAAAATAAAAAAGTTTAATCTTCGTGGTTGCAATTTTATTTTGTTTTACTGCTACTCTAATTCCATTTATAATATGGTCACTGTGAGTCTCTAAAAATATTTGTACGCCGGATTCAGCTGCATAAGCAATTATAATCTTTTTCAGATAAAATCAGTTATTTATCTATTATTCATTAATCATCCCCATCTAAATGTCTTGATTTTTATGTCAGAAAGGTCAAGAATCCGATTCACTACGGTATTGACAAGCTGAGATATACTTCTCGGCTTAGAATAAAAAGATGGCATCGCAGGACAAATGACTGCACCGGCGAGAGTCAAAGTCCGCATGTTTTCCAAATGAATAAAATTTAGCGGCGTCTCGCGCGGGACTATAATTAGTCGTTTGCGTTCTTTTAACATGACATCGGCAGCTCTGGAAATCAAATCATTAGATGTTCCACATGCTATTCGGGAGAGCATTCCCATGCTGCAAGGAACAATTATCATCGTATCAAAATCAGACGAGCCGGAGGCAATAGGCGAATTAAAGTTGTCATTTTCATATACATGTGCTGTATAATTTAATATTTTGGTATCTAACGGCAATTCTAATTCGTGGCGCCACACGTCTTTAGCATTTTTGGAGAAGACAATCGCTACTTCGTCTATTTGAGAATGATAAATGTCAAATTTGTCAATCAAATTATTGGCATAAATACTTCCGCTTGCGCCTGTTACGGCAACAATAATTTTATGTTTTATATATTTCATTGTCCTTGAATTAAGTATTACAACAGACGATAATCGAGCCATTACTCCATTTGCGCATATCACTTTTGCTCCAGAGACGGACTTTAGGGGGGAACATTTTTTCATACGGTTCTTTAAATTTTTTCGTCATCGTTCCGTTATAACGTATGTCGTTTTTCCATAGAACATTATTGATTATTGCAGGTCCTACGATGTCTAACAATATCTCCCCTTTAAAAAAAGGTTCACTATAAATAATTATGCGAGTACCTTTATCTACAGCGAGTCCATCAAAAGTGCCGCGTGCCGCATTAGGAAAAGCGGTGTGACAATTGTCATATTTTCCAGCGCCTACGTAATCGCTGTATGCGTCAAGTTTATATATTTCGCTTATATTGCTTTCCCAATATTCGTCAGAAACCACGAGGTCAGTGATAAAAGCGCGACAACCAACTTGAGGAGGACGAGTAACTATTGTCTTTTCTCGTATTTCTTCAGGTTTAGATTCTTTTTTCTCGTCTTTAAAAAAACGCGCAAAGAAAGATTTTTGCTCTTCTAATTTGAGAAGATAAAAATCTTGTTGTGCATTAAAAATAAAATTTTCCTCTTTTGATAACATTTTTAATTGATTAATAATTATATACTAAATATACTATGATTGTTTATAGTTTGATTAATTTAAAATATGATGACTATTTAAAAATCATCACCACGTCTTTGTCGGATTCGGGTAATAATATATGGTGCGAAAATCGGAAAACATATAACCTTTCTGGTCTATTACTTTAACTTCTATTTCATTGATTCCATACAATAAAGGCAATTTATACGTCAGATTGTAAGAGCATTCTTCTTCATCGTCAGTTTCTATTATGGCAGGAAAAGTTGTTATATAATCTACTCCTATTCCATTGATAAGAATTTGATAATTAAACAAAGGTCTTAATGTCTTGATACAGAACTCTATTTTTAAAGTGTCACTTATCGTAGCGGTGATAGAGTCTTTTGGAGTTTTTATTTTTATATAAGACTTTTCTATACTATTGTATTTAAGAATCGCATAATCCCAAGCGCTTCCTACGGTGTGCGTTGTGCCTACGAGAATTAAAGAATTGTCTATCGTCTCTATCATATTTGCAGCAATGTCTAAGCTCGCTTTATCAAAGAAATCATAAAATATAAGATTGCCGAGTTCATCATATTTTACTATCATAAAATTAGAACGCATCTTTTCATCTACTTTAGAAAACCCGCCCATAATAATACCCTGGTCATAACATTCTAATACTTTGCAAGCTTCATCCCAATGAACATAGTCTTCTTTACGGGAAGATTTTTTTTGATAGTCACCTATTGTAGATTTCTCGCTAATTATGTCTCGGCTAAAAATTCTTTGCCATAATGTATCGCCGGAGGCATTGATTTTGATTACCACTGCGTCGTAGTCTTTTATTGCTTTGTACTTAGTAAAACCGCCGATGACGATGTTATTATCATAGGTTTTGGTAATTGAGGTTGCCTCATCCCAATCGTTAATTCTATAAACTTTGTACCAGTCTTCTGTACCATCTTTATTTATTTTTACCGCAGTTATAGAACGAAATCCTCCTCCTGCACTACCGGAGAAGCCAGTGGCAATTATAGATTCATCGTCCATTTCGACGACAGATTTTGCCACATCTTCTTTTGAGCCGCCAAATTGTTTCTCCCAAATAGTATTTCCGTTGGCATCTAATTTTAAGACCCACCAGTCTTCCGAAAAAGTGATGCTCGATGTTTTATAGCCCGCAAGTGCGAAACCTTTGTCCTTAGTATTGATAATACAATATCCTTCAGCATAAAAGTCGTCGCCCATTTTCTTCTCCCAGACGATTTTGCCGAGAGTGTCAACCTTCATGAGCCACAGTTTTTTTGAGACCGAGTCTTTTTCTACAGTATATCCGGTAATTATTAAATGTGAGTCCGGAGTCATTGCCATGTCGCGTATCTTGGTAGTAAATGCGCTGCTAAATGTTTTGCCCCATTTCTTCTTTCCTTTGGAATCTATTTTCAATATCCAGGCAGTTTCTGAGATAATTCGCATGCTACCGCCAATATAAATGTCCCCACTTGGAGATTGAACCAGACAAGTTGCCTCATCCCAACCACCACCACCATACGTCAATGCCCAATCAACAAAGTACTGAGAATATATAAAATTAGTCAATATATTGATAATAAAGAGTATAACTGATAATAATATTTTCTTTCGCATAAAAAAATTAATTGTACAAAATTAAATAATAATAATTAGAATAGATAAAAAAAATAAAATTATTATAAAAATAAAAAAAAGTTGCAAATTTTCAAATAATATTTACTTTTGCAAAAATAAATAAAATAATATGGAATTTTTATATAATCTAAGAGATTTATTTGTATATGACTCTGCTAATCCGTTATTATTCAATAGTGGAGCTTTTTTTGTTTTTTTTATAGTAATAATTTCTATTTATACTTTTATTCATAAAAAGAAATGGGCAAACACAATATATTTGACGCTGTTTAGCTTCTTTTTTTATTACAAATCCAGCGGAGTCTATGTTAGTATCTTATTATTTACTACAATAACCGATTTTAGCTTTGCGTATTTATTGCATAAAGCTAAAACACAGTTTTGGAGGATTACATGGTTGCTACTGGGAGTTTTGCCAAGTCTGGGACTATTAGGATATTTCAAATATACTAATTTTATCTTGTTCAATTGGGCGGCAATCGTACAGGGAAATTTTCAACCGCTTGACATATTTTTACCTATCGGGATATCGTTCTATACTTTTCAGTCGTTGAGTTATGTTTTTGATGTTTACTGGAAAAAAATAGAGCCAACAAATAATATATTAGATTATGCTTTCTTCTTGTCTTTCTTTCCGCAATTAGTAGCAGGTCCGATTGTAAAAGCTAATCACTTTCTGCCGCAAATAAATCAGCCGAAAAATATTACGAAAGAAGTAGTTTATTCCAGTATATGGCTGATAATGATAGGTTTATTTAAGAAGGCAGTTATTGCAGATTACATTTCGCAATACAACGACTTGATATTTGCATCACCGGATACCTACAGCGGATTTGAAAATCTGATGGCTATATATGGTTACACCTTACAAATTTATTGTGACTTCTCCGGTTACTCCGACATAGCAATAGGAGTATCATGGATAATGGGATACGACTTAGGTATGAATTTTGACTTTCCTTATAAAGCATTGAATATTACTGACTTCTGGAGACGATGGCATATATCTTTATCTTCGTGGCTGAGAGAATATGTATATATTCCTCTCGGAGGCAATAGAAAAGGCAAAGTCCGAACTTATATTAATCTCATGCTCACAATGTTGATAGGAGGACTCTGGCACGGTGCTAATTGGAAATTCGTCTTCTGGGGAGCATTGCATGGAATAGGACTCGCTGTCCATAAAGCTTTCAAAAAATTATTAGACAAAATACCAAATAATTTCGCTTCTAATTTTGTGGCATGGTTCATTACTTTTCATTTTGTTATCTTCTTGTGGATATTTTTTAGAGCAACAGATATCAAACGCGAAGTCGTTGTAACTGAAATAATTGACAACAAAGAAACCGAAGTAGTAAAAACCCAAACAACAGACGCTTTTATTGTTTCGTGGCAAATGGTAATACGTGTATTCACTAATTTTGACGGTCTAAATGAAAATGAAACGGTTGAAAATACTCCAAATACCGCCGAAGAACAAGGAACAGAAACAATAAAAGAAGTCCCACAAAAACAAAGTGCAAATATAGTAATTCATTTTATTAAAGTGCGTTACCTCTGGGTCATTTTAATGATCATCGGCTTTCTTATGCACGCCGCACCTGAGAGGTGGCGAGAAAAGATAAAATTAAAATACATTAATTCGCCTTATATTTTGAAAATTATTCTATTTATTATTGTCGTGCAACTCGCAGTGCAGTTTAAAAATGAAGATATACAACCGTTTATTTATTTTCAATTTTGAGTTTCTCTCAAAACTTTTTAACTTTTAAGAACTAAAAATATGAACAATATATTATCTACGGCTTATTTTAAAGAATATACTCCATTAGAAATTAAGGGGAGATGTGTATATGAAATGTTTAAAAATTTGACCGAGTTTTTAAAAGATATAGACAAAAAATATGTTAATATTTTTGCCGAACCAAGAACACGACACGACAGTAAAAATGGAGGAAAAGTAGTAGATTTCTTAAATACTGAAAACTGCGGAAATCTTTTGTAAATATATATAAAAACATTATATTTGC
>DYQJ01000367.1 GCA_020719345.1 Draconibacterium orientale
TTACTGTTCCATTTATTATAGATGTATTTTGAGTTATTTGTTTTTTCTCTATATTGTAAATGCTCAATAAATCCGGGGAAAATGCACAAATTTGGACATAAAAAAGCTTAAGCTATTATAAATAGCCAAAAAAAATAGAGGTATAAAAAAATGGATTTTGTAGGATTAAGTAGGCGCAATAAGTTGAGCTTTAGCTTTTTGGGCAATAAGATCAGGTAAATAGGGGATTTTATTTTTTCCGTTTATTCGATCGGTTAAATATTCTAGGATAGAAATATTATTTTTTTTACAGGTTTTTACGATTGTAATAAATATATCACGAGCGTTTCGGCCTTTGTCACTGCGTGTTGGTCCAGAAATATTTCTTTTAATGACTATTGGGCGAATATCTTGTTCGCTTGAGTTGTTATGCAAATCTATAAATGGATAATCTAAAACACGTAATAAATCAGATTTTTTGGTTCTAAATTTTTTTAAAGTAACAGCAAGTTGTATGCTAGTGGCATTTTGGGAAAAAATTTCATCAAATGTTTTCTCAATGATAATTTTGCTAGCATCATTTGGATTTTTTTTATAATCCTTTAGTCGTTCATAGAAGCACCATATATCATTGCGAACTTTTTTTATTTCTTCAGTATCTGCCTCGTCTATTGGTACAAGTTTTTTTACTGCTCGTTCAGCATGTATCCAACAAGAAGCATGAGAAAAAAGATTATATTGAGAGGCTCCATCACTTAGCAATACTAGATTTTGTGATAACCCATTTTCAATTATACTGCCTAATATTCCAGCTTCTTCAATATGTAATAACAGCTTTTTCCCAAAGATTATAGGTGTGATTTCAGCTTCTATAAGAGCCTTATCATAGGCTTCTTTATTCGCAAAATTGATATTCTTAAGTTTAAGCAATTTTTCCATTTGTATTGCTGTCGGCTTATATTCTTCGATATAATTTAATGCTACATCATTCAAAATATAATTAGCACCTTTTACACGCAATGTTTTTAAAAATTGTATACGAGATTTGCTGCTACTCGTATTAAAATAGGTGAAAAAATCATTTTGTATAACAATGCTGGAGCCATTTTGACCTTTATGTCTACTTCCTGTGTCATCAACACGTAATTCACGTGCGGTTGTTATTCCAATATTTGCTATATCTTCATATTCTTTGCTTAATATTTCTGACGAATTAATGATTATGTTATTTATCTGTCCCTCAGAGATTTGAATTCCTCTGCTATTAAGTTCTTGTTTGATTTTTACTTGAGAAACGTTATTTACATGATTTTGACATATTATGTATTGTTTTAGTTCATTTCCAAAATGACCATTAATATTTTCTGGTAACTTAGCAGCTTTAAGGGTCCCATCCGGTAATTGATATACCTTTATTCTGTAACGAGTAACTATTTTTTTTATTTGTATATCCTGAACGAAGTAATCTCGATATTCTTTAAATCTTGAACCCTTTGGCAGATTTTCTACTTCAAGTTCAATTTCTACATCTGGAATTAAGTCCTTGCAAGCTTTTTGACATCTCTTTCCGCTACAAGCCTCATTTTTTTCTTTTTTCCCAAGCGTACTCGGCTCTATCTTTGGCCTGGGCAAGATTTTTTTAATCTTGCCAATTCAGCTTTAAGCCGTATATTCTCTTTCCTGAGCAAGCTATTCTCTTGTTTTAGCAAATGTACTTCTTCTTTTAACGTCCTGATTTCGTCTTGCAGTTTTTCAATCAAACAAACAAGCTCATTCATCGACATTATAGATAATTCTTTTTTCGTATTCATGCAATGAATACTACTAAAATATTAATTTTATGTCTACTTTTATCTTTCAATCATGTAAATCATAAATTTCTTTCACCCGTACTTATTGAGCACGTACA
>DYQJ01000157.1 GCA_020719345.1 Draconibacterium orientale
AAATAAAATAAATAGCGTGTTTAGTCACCATTATTTTACGCTATCAATAATTTAAAATTTTAGTAAGATGAAAAAAATAATATTTACATTAGTTTTTGTAATTGCAGTATTACAGTTTGTAAACGCACAAACAGGAGTTAGTATTTCTAATAACAATGCAGACCCGCATTCAAGTTCCATTTTAGATGTTCAAAGCACCGAAAAAGGTATTTTAATACCGCGAATGTTACAAACCGAACGCGATGCAATTATCACGCCTGCAACAGGTTTAATGATTTTTCAAACCGATGCAACAGCAGGTTTTTATTATTACAACGGAACAGCATGGACTTTGGTAGGTGATGGAACAGGAGGAGACGGTGCCGAAACAAAAGTTACTGCCGGAACAGGTATTACAGTTACCGGAACAGGAACAACTGCCGACCCATATATTATTAGTGAGGCTGCTGTAGTAGAGCCAACTTACACAATAGGATTAAACAGTGCATTAGGCGGTTATGTTTTTTATATTACTCCCGATGATAAACACGGTTTGGTTTGCACAACTTCTAATTTATCTGCTTCCGGAACAAGTTGGTACGACGGTTACGAAAGAATTAGTACTCCTGCAAACTATAATGCCGATGGCAAAAAATTTACTGATTGGCGACTTCCTACAAAGTATGAACTTACTTTGATGTATGCTAAAAAAGCAGCAATCGGCGCTTTTGTGAATGGAAGTTACTGGGGCGCAAGTGAAAATACGGTTAATGATGTTAGTGGTTTAGGTGGAATTCCTAGAGCATATCATCATTTTGGCTCAAATGCAACTGGTTATTCTAATTGTAATAGTATAAATACTCACTATGTTCGTGCTGTTCGTTCGTTTTAATAATAAGATATATAAAAAAAACATGTAGATTCTACAATTAAAAATCTTAAATAATATGAAATATCAAAAAATAATAGTTTTCGCGGTTGTTTTAACAGTTATAGTTTTTTTACCGAGTTTGATGTATGCACCACCTTTTGACCCACCTGATGGAGGAGGCACACCGCTTGGAGACCCTGTGGGCGCACCTATAGATGGCGGATTATCAGCGCTTATTGCTGGCGGTATTGCTTTATTAGTGAGAAAGTTTTATAAAAAGAAGACAGAAAATAAATAAAAAATAATTTGTAGTTTAATTCAACTTTGCCAAAGTTTTCTGTTTTGGCAAAGTTTTTTTTATACAAAATTAACTCTTAACATACTCTTCAATAATAGTTTTCAGGTGTTTCAAAAGTTTTACTATCTCAAAAAGTTCTTCGTCAACTGCTTTATAAGGGTTGCTAATAGCATAATCTTTTCCTTGTAATACCATAAAATACCATTTTTCACCTTTAACTACTACTCCTAAAATTGGTTTTGTATTGTTGTTTAATTCTTGTGCTACCATCATTGCAGCAAGGCATTGACCTTGCGGGTCTCCTTGATTATCAATTTCTTTTTTGTATTCGTGAAAACAAACATACGGAATTTCAGGTGCTCGTCGTCCTTTGGCTACCATTGCATCGGGTTCTCCCGAAAGTTCATAGTCGCCAATATTTGCTTTTATTAATCGTTCCGAAAACATGCCGTATTTTTTCGAACTAAAATTTACTAACGAAAAAACCGGACCAATAAAAAGTTCAATTAATTCTTGTTCGTTCCAATCATCTACTCTGTAAATAAGAGTTTCTTGCAAACGAAGTAAAACAACATTTTCGTAATCTTCTATATTATAATTTTTTATAGATTCTATCCATTTAGTTAATAAATCCATTTTATCAACCTGTTCTAAATCAAATGTTTTTTCTAAAAACAATCGGTTACAACTTTTAAATGTTTTTTTTATGAGTTCCATATTTTATTATTTTTTAAAATATTATTTTGGGCAAAGATACAAAAAATAATTATGAATTTTGAAGGCATGTTTCATTTATTAGTTTACACTTTGCGAAACTTTGCGTTTTTAACTTTGCGAAACTCTGCGTGAAAATATTTGATTATCAATTTCTCGCAGAATTTCGCAAAGAAAAAAGTGTAAATTTTTCTTTGAAAGTTGCGGGCATTGTGCTGTCATGCACAAAGGTAATAAAAAAATTAGAAGAACAAGAAAAAATTGATATTTTTTTTGTTGGAGATAAAAAAGTTGAATTTTCTTTTGAAGGAGAAGAAATTAGCGGTAATAAATATAAAAAATCAATCTCCGTATCTTTATTGTATTCTATTTGGATTTTTAGCGATGAAGTCTTTCCAGCTGTTCGTGCTTTTGTGGTTGGTAATTTTCTGATTTTGAAAGAGATGACAAACCGCGGCGCCGAGTGCGTCTGTAGCATCAAGATATATAGAAGTTTCATCTACTTTTAAGATATTTTTCAACATTGCGGCTACTTGTTCTTTGGATGCATTTCCATTTCCTGTGATTGCTTGTTTTATTTTTCGTGGCGCATATTCAAAAATAGGTATTTCCCTTGACAGTGCTGCAGCCATCGCAACTCCTTGCGCTCTTCCTAATTTGAGCATTGATTGTACATTTTTGCCATAAAAAGGAGCTTCTATCGCCAGTTCATCAGGGTGATATTGGTCAATAAGAAAGACTATTTTTTCAAAAATCTTTTTTAATTTTACATAGTGGTCATCAAATTTGGAGAGGTCAATGATACCGAGAGTTATCATCGTCATCGTTAAATTTTGTTGATTTACAAGAGCATAACCTAATACTAAAGTTCCGGGGTCTATGCCTAATACAATTTTTTCCGAGTTCAGGTTCATCTGTTTTTTTAGATTAAAAACTCTATTCCTAAAATAGTCACATCATCAAATACTGCGCTATTTTCTTTATTGATATTTAATTCTTTTATTATATCTTGTATATTTTCTTTGATACTTTGTTGATTTTGCAATATTTTTTCTGCTATAATTTGTCCATAATCATTGGTGTCTTCGGATGCAAGCTCCGACAAGCCATCAGTGAAACACAGTAACTTAGCTTCGTTTTCTATAATAAGTTTTCCTATTTGGATATTCTGTATTTCGTCCAGCATACCGAGTCCGACACATCCTTTTTCAAGGTATGTCATATTTTTAGTTTTTTTATCAAACAAAATAGGCGGGTTGTGTCCGGCATTGACATAAATAAGTTTTCGGGTCACAAAATTATACTTAGCAATAAACAGAGTGATAAATTTCTCACCGTTTGCATTTTTCAAGACTATTTTATTCAGTTTACGTATTAACTCTTCTAACGTATGCGAAGTTCCGAACAGGGCTTTCAAATTAGCTTGGAAATTAGACATTAGCAGTGCGGCAGAGATACCTTTGCCGGAGACGTCTGCTACACAAAAGAATATATGATTGTCGGAGATGAAGTCAAAATCATAATAATCTCCTCCTACTTCGTAGTGCGGCAAATAAAATGGGTGCATTGTAACATATTCATTTTTAGGGAAGCTGTTTACATCTGGGACTAACATTGCTTGCATATCCGCTGCTGTTTCTAATTCTTTTTTCAGTCGTATCTGGATAAGACTTTCTTCTTGTAGCCGCTTGTTTTCTATTGCAACAATAATAACATTAGTCAGCGTTTGTATAAAATGAATGTGTTTAATAGACGGACTGATTCCGGTTTGTTCTTCTTCCACGTCACCAATTAGTAGGTATGCAATGGCGCGAGTGTTGTGAAAGACGGGAATTACAAAATCAAATTTTTTAAGTTCCGTATTTAGCAAAGTCCAAGTAGTGCAGATATCATCTATTTGTAATAAATCTTTTTCTACGTCTATATCAATTGCTTCGGTTTCTTCTAATCCCGATTTTAGTATTACCTCCCAGTGATTGTTGAAACCGAAGAGCAATATTTTACCTATGTTCAATTCATCATGCAATAGAGCTTCAAATGCTGACAAAATATCTGCGGTCGGCAGATTATAATTAATCGCTTGCGTAAAATTAAGTAGCGCTTTAAGTTTAAAGTTACAAAACTTTAATCTATCAAATGATGCTATTGAGGTCATTTATAATATATTATAATTTTTATTTAGCTCGTTCTACATAGGAACCGTCTCTGGTGTCCACTTTTATTTTTTCTCCGTTTTCAATAAATAACGGCACGTTGACTGTGGCGCCGGTTTCTAATGTTGCCGGTTTCATAACATTGGACGATGCGGTGTCTCCTTTTAAACCGGGTTCGGTATAAGTTATTTGCATGACGACAAAAGCCGGTAGCTCGCAGCCGAGTACTGTTTCGGTATCTGCATGCACCACCATTTCTACATTTTGTCCTTCTTTAAGGAATGGCAGTCCGATGATGACGTCTTCGGGTATTGTAATTTGTTCATAAGTTTCGGAGTGCATAAAAGTATATCCGTTTTCTTCTTTATATAAATATTGATGTGGACGTCTTTCTACTCTTGCTACGTCAATTTTCACTCCTGCATTGAAAGTGTTATCTATCACGCGTCCAGTTTTTAAATTTTTAAGTTTCGCCCGTACAAATGCTGGACCTTTACCGGGTTTAACATGTTGAAAATAAGTTACCGTATATAAGTCGCCATTAAACTCTATACATAACCCGTTTCTAAAATCTGCTGTTGTAGCCATATATCACTATTTTTAAAATATTAAAATATCTCCAAAAGTAAAAAAATTATTTGATTTAAAATATTTTTTTTAATAATTCATAATATTTTTCTGTAAGATGTCCATAATTTTGATTTTCAAATTAGGCAGCTGCGAGGATATTATCTCCCATATCAGAGTCTTATCTAATTGAAATAAGTCGCTTTGTATTTGATTCTTATACAAATCAAACTTATGCCATTCTATTAATCGGTGCGAATTTTTAAAATCGGTATCTAATTTCAAAAAGATTTCATAAATGAGATTGAGATTATTAATTAAAATATCATAGACTAATTTATTATCTATTATTTGGTCAATATCCATAAATTTAGAGGCGATGGTCAGACATTTGTCTGTCGCCTCGTTCATGTTGTTGATTAAGTTGGTAGTGTAAATTTTTAAGTGATAAATTTTTTGAACCATATAAGGCATATAAGAACATATAAGGTTTATAAGTATTATCACTGGAAAAATTACAGTTCCATTAAGTTTATATTATGTGATTGCATGTGAATATAAAATTATTGCTTTTTTATATTTATACAAAGTTCGTCTAATTGTTGTTCGGCGATAAGCGATGGAGCATCTATCATGACATCTCGTCCTGCATTGTTTTTAGGGAATGCAATTACGTCTTTAATAGATGTTGCGCCGTAAAACAGTGCTACTAATCTATCAAACCCAAATGCTATCCCCCCGTGCGGAGGTGCTCCATACTTAAATGCGTTCATGAGAAACCCGAATTGATATTTTGCTTGTTCTTCCGAAAATCCGAGAATAGAGAACATTTTTTGTTGTAAATTTTCATCAAATATACGAATGGAGCCGCCGCCAATTTCTATTCCATTGATTACAAAATCATAAGCATTAGCGCGCACTTCTTTCGGATTGGTTTCTAATAGTGGGATATCCTCCGGTTTAGGTGATGTAAACGGATGATGCATGGCATAAAAACGTTGTGTTTGCTCGTCCCATTCTAATAGTGGAAAATCTATTACCCATAGCGGAGAAAAAATATCGGGGTCGCGGAGATTCAATAATGTAGCCATTTCTAATCTTAGTTGTCCTAATGCAGTTAGACTTTTGTCTTTATTGCCGGATATTAATAGTAACAAGTCGCCAGGTTGTGCTTCTAATCTATCAGCCCAAGATTTGAGGTCGTCTGCGGAGTAGAATTTGTCCACCGATGATTTGAACGTTCCATCGGGATTGCATTTGACAAAAACTAAACCACTTGCTCCTATTTGTGGTCGTTTCACAAAATCAATTAGTGCATCTGTTTGTTTGCGTGAATATTCGGAACAACCGGTGGCGCATATTGCTCCTATATATTGAGCTTCGTTAAAAACTTTGAACTCTTTATGTTTAACGAGGTCAGTTAGTTCGTATATTTTCATGTCAAAACGGATATCCGGCTTGTCGGAGCCATATTTTTCCATTGCTTCTTTGTAAGTCATGCGCGGAAATTGGTAGAAGAAGTCGGTATCTTTAACTGTTTTGAATAAATGTTTTGCGAGTTTTTCAAACATGATTAAAATATCTTCTTGCTCTATGAATGACATTTCACAGTCAATTTGGGTAAATTCTGGTTGTCTGTCTGCTCGCAGGTCTTCGTCTCTAAAACATTTAACTATTTGATAATATCTGTCCATACCTGCGACCATGAGTAATTGTTTGAATACTTGTGGCGATTGCGGGAGAGCATAAAAATTTCCGGGATGCATTCGTGAAGGTACCACAAAATCTCTTGCACCTTCAGGGGTAGATTTTATCAGAACGGGTGTCTCTACTTCAATAAAATTGTATTGGTCTAAGAATTTTCTTGTTTCCAATGACATTTTATGTCGTAGTTCTAATGCTTTTCGTATTGGAGCTCGGCGAATGTCAAGGTATCTATATTTCATTAAAAGTTCTTCGCCTCCGTCAGTTTCGTCCATGATAGTAAATGGCGGGGTATCTGAGATATTAAGTATATTTATCTCGGTGACATTAATTTCTATTTCGCCGGTTTCTATATTAACGTTCTTATTACTACGTTCTTCTACTTTTCCTTTGGCTTGAATTACAAATTCGCGTCCTATTTTTCTTGCCTCTTGACAAAGTTCAGGATTGATGTCCATGTTGAAAACAAGCTGTGTTATACCATATCTATCTCGGATATCTATGAATGTCATTCCTCCGAGGTCTCTATTTTTTTGCGCCCATCCGCTCAGCGTAACAAATTTTCCTGCGTCAGATATTCTTAATTCACCGCAAGTATGTGTTCTGTACATATAGTCATTATTTAAGATTATATTTTTTTTTGCAAAAATAATAAAATTTTACAATAAACAATGATATTATTTTAAATGTTTAGTTATTTTTGTGAAGTGAGTAGTAAATTTTAAATTTTTATTTTATAACATGAAATTAAATTACATACAAATAGTTATTTTCATTTTTGTCATCTTATTTTCTTGCTCGGCGAATAAATTATTGGCACAAGAAAGAGCAATAGAAGATTACAGTCGGGAAGAGATTTCTAAGATGCCTTATGATTGGTTTTTAAGTCTAAGTTTTGAAGAGTTAACACAGCTGTCCGAAAAGATGGGAGTCTCTATTGATGAACTTCTTGAGATGTATATTACCGTTTCTTCCAAATCGGAGCTTACCCCACGCGAGTCTCCGGGTATAGTTTCTGTAATAACACATGAAGAAATTGCAAGTGCAGGATATCGGGATTTAATAGACATTTTAAGATATGTTCAGGGATTTTCTATCAACTACGATGCCGATGGTGTTATCGGACTCGGGATCCGTGGTAATTGGGGACAAGAAGGAAAAGTTTTAATCTTATTAGATGGACAACAGATGAACGATGGACTGTTTTTATCTAACGCCTTAGGTAATCATTTTGATGTCAATCAGATACAACGAATAGAAATATCGCGTGGACCGGGGTCGTCTATATATGGTGGCTCGGCAGAGCTAAGTGTAATAAACATAATAACAAAGTCGGGAGATGATATTAACGGCGGAAAAATTGCTTTCACTTATAGCGCTCTGCAACAAACTTTCGGAAGACAAAATATCAGCGTGCTTGCCGGCAAAAAAATTAAGGACTTTGAATTTAATATCTCCGCCTTTGCCGGACAAAGTTACCGTTCTAATAAACCTTATTATAACTCTTATGGACTCAAAGATTCTTCTTTATTTTCGGATTCTTATACCAAAAATGTAAACGTTAAAATAAAATATAAAAATTTGTCATACAAATTTATCTTAGATAATTATTATCATCTTGCTATTTATGATACCAATTATTATGAATATTACAATGGTTTCATGTCCGAACTTAAATACGAGATAAAATTAGGAAAGAAGATGAGTATTACTCCGCAAATAAATTTGAAATATAATCGTCCCTGGTACATAAAAAACGAACCTGCTTACGAACGAGTGGCACAAACAAATACTTACGGCGTGAATTACAGCTATCAAATAAATAAAAAAATAAATATCATTGCCGGAACTAATTATGACTATTATATAGGATATTATCGCAATCTTTTTTCGGACACTACAATAACTTTTTATAATGGGCAGGAGAAGCTATTGTTTCATAATATAGCTGCTTATCTGCAAACAATTATTTCTACTAAAATAGTTAATTTTACTTTTGGCGGAAGATATGAGTACAATTCACAATATGCCTCAGCTTTTGCGCCTCGGCTGGGGATAACTAAGATATATAATAATTTGCATATTAAGCTTTTGTACAGTCGCGCATTTCATTCGCCAAGTATAGGAAATATTATATACAATCAAGAAATAAAACCGGAGCTGGCTGATATTATGGAATTAGAGACCGGCTATAGATTTAATCAAAACATCTTTTTGACCGCAAATATTTTTAACATTCGCATGAACAAAATTATTGTATATTTTGACGAGGGCTCAGTATGGGGATATAAAAATGGCAATCAATTAATATCTAATGGTATAGAAGTAGAATTGAGAACAAAATATTCTAAGTGGATGTCGGTATTAAATTATTCGTTCTACAAATTGAAAACAACCGATGAAACTTGCATCTATTTATATATTCCGCCAAGTTTTCCGCATCTGGCACTTGGACAGCCACAACACAAAGTAACAGTACAAATGACGTTCCATCTCACTCATAAATTTAGTCTTAATACAGGCATAATTTTTTTTAGTAAGTGTTACACTTATACCGAGTTAGACGAAATAGGTGATCCTGTGGAGGGTGAAATATCTTCGGCGGTATTAGCGAATGTGTACCTCAATTATTCGGGACTTTGGGGTAGACGATTTAATATTAGCTTAGGAATATATGATATATTTAATCGAGATTACGATTATATTCAAGGTTACAATGGTTATTCGCCGCCTTTTCCGGGTCCGGGACGCGAGATATTATGCAAATTAGTATATAATTTTGTAGATAGAGAAAAATAAGAAATTTTAGGCATCTTTCATAACCGCTTAAAAGTAGTTTACATTTTTTTCTTTGCGAAACTCTGCGAAAAACTTTCAAAGTTTCGCAAAGAAGTGTAACCTAATAAATGAAACATGCCTTTCATCGCATCAATCTCTGATTGCATTTTATAGATGATTTGATGCAACTCCTG
>DYQJ01000008.1 GCA_020719345.1 Draconibacterium orientale
TTATTCCCGTAGAAATAGAACGACTCGGAAATATTGAGAAAGGAGTAACTCAACTTTTTCAATATCAGATAGATTGGAACAAAAAATATGGCATTCTGACCGATGGCAATGAGTGGAGATTTTATAAATCTAATATTTATAGAACTTTTTATTTACATGATATTTTAGAAAAAACGGAAGAGTTTTTAACGTTTTGGAAATTTTATATAAAACCCGAAAATTATTATATTGACCTTTTTACAAATGAAACTAATAATCTGTTTACTAATAAATTAGATTTGAATTTTGCCGAAAATCGCACCGTATTTTTTGATGAAATAACGCAACTCATCAAAAATTTTCGTATTAAAATGAAACTTGCAGGTGCTTTCGCAAATTCGGATAACGAAAAACTTGAAGTAGAAACTTCGTATGCTTATTTGATACAATTTATTTTATATAAAGTATTAGTAGATAACGAGTTCAAGCGTTTTAAAACAGAATACAACCGCCTTTTTGAGAAAATAAAAAAAGCAATTAAAGATGCTGATTTTTATTCCATCATAATTAATGAAATGAAAAATATTTCAGAATTTATATCCGAAAATATTTATAAGCCATTTATTCACGAGCAAAAATCAATAAATCAAAAACTTACAAAAAATCTTAAAACTAATTTATTATTAGAAGACATTGCACCTTGGCTCGATATATTGTTGTTTATCAACCGTTACAATTTTGCAGGACTTAAAAACGAAATTTTTGGTTTTATTTACGAAAACTTTTTAAAAGATTTGTACGAAGACAAAAACAAAGGACAATATTTTACCGACCCAAATGTAGTAAATTTTATGCTCACAGAAATTGGCTATAACTCTTTGGAATTGAAAGATAAAGCCGAAAAAAATGAAATTTCAATAATTGACCCAAGTTGTGGAGCAGGAACTTTTTTGTATAGTGCGGTGGACAGAATTATTGAAACATTTGACAATGGAACTCCGCAACGTGCCAAACAAATTTTAAATTTGGTAAAACAAAATATTTTTGGAATTGACATAGAGGAATTTCCGCTTTATCTGGCTGAAATGAATATACTTATGCGTTTACTTCCGCTTATTATAAACGATAATTTTGAAAATCCGTTTGACGAAAAAATAAAGGTTTTCAAAACAAAAGATAGTATTTCCGAATTTTTGAATGTAAATATTTCAAGCAAAAAAGAAGAGTTAAATTTGTTTAGTCATTTTCAAAAAACATCTTTAAATTATCCATCTTTTTTGCGAGACGAAAAGAATTTAGAATCAATGATTTTGTCAATGCAAGAAAAAGATGGCATGCGTGAACGTTTTGATTATGTAGTTGGAAATCCGCCATATATAAGTTACAACGAGTGTTGCCGACAACAAATAGATTTCACACTAAAAATTAAAGATAAAAACGATAATTCTATAAGTATGAGCGATGTTTATGGTATGAATCTCAACACTGTAGCAGGTCGCCGCAAACCTTATTCGCCAAAACCAAATTTGTATGCTTTTTTTGTGGCTCTTGGTTTGGCTTTACTAAAAGATGGAGGAAAGTTGAGTTTTATTATTCCTCAAACTATTCTAATTAACAGAGATTTAGATGTTTTACGTTATCATTTGGCAAAAAATACAACTATTGAAAAAATCATTACATTTGAAGGTAAAATGTTTGTTGGTAGAGGTTTACAACAAAATAAACCAATTGCTACTTCTTCACTTATTTTTGTAGTAAAAAAACAAATTCCAAATCCGAAAAATATTGTAAAAGTTACTAATTTTAAACCATATACAGAAAATAATGAAATAGATTTTGCAAAATATTTAAAATCAGATTTAAATGAATTCAAAGAAATTTTACAAAGCGAGTTTCTTCAAAATGTTGAAAATTGGGCTTTTATGAGACACGAAGAGAATTTTACAAAAATGTATGATGAATACAAAAAAAATACTTTAACTTTTGAAGAATATCGTAGAACTTTTTTAAAACATTATGATGAAATTCAATTAGATAAAGGACTCGTTTTTAATAGAAATAAAAATACAAATATTGAAACACAAGACACCTTCAGATTAGCAAAATCTTCCAATAAATATAATGTAGAATATGAGTCATATTTTCTTAATAAACAAGATTTTACCATTCCGCAAGGTTCACAAGGTTTAACAATTTTTGAAAATCATTTCAAAATAGTCTGGAGTTATACAAATTTAAAATTTTATTTCTCTGATTTTAAAAATCTTATGGTTGGTTCGGCATGGCTTATTATTTCTTCGGAAAATAAAAATGAGATTTTGTTTATTTTATCTTTACTTAATTTTAAAATAAATATTGATATTTTACTTAACTTTTTGAAATTGAATGCCGAAGCAATGTTAATTGCAAGTATTTCTTCTATTAAGCAATTTATTAGAATACCCAGAATAACTCCTGAAAATCAACAAATTAAAAATAAAATTATTGATTTAACCACAAAATTATTAGAATTAGAAAATTACCAACTAAAAGATTTTGTGGAATTTACAACTTCTATTCAAAAATTTGTTGATGTAATAATCTATGATGACAGAATTGAATTAATAGAAAATTCAGGTAGAGCCATAGGACAAAAAATAAAACAGAAACCCGAAGTTGTAAAACAAATTATTGAGGAACAAAATTACGAAGGTGAAATTAATTTACAAAATCTTAAATATTTAGAAGTAATTGATAAACAGGCACAAACCAAGTTAAAAAACGAAATTGACGATTTGATTTTTGCTTTGTATTTTAATGAAGAAATAGAAAAAGTAAAAGAAAATATATTTTATAAGTTGATTAATAATTAGAAAAAATGTATATTTGTAAAAACTTTAAAGTTAATATATATGGAACCTAAAAAATTGACATTTAAAGAGTTGACTGATAATTTTATCAGATTTCAACTCGGCTTTATAAAAGCAAAAGAATCTACAGTATTATCTAATTGGAGTGAATTATCTAATAAACAAGTAATTATTAACGAAGATATTAGTGTTTTAAAACGTTATCAAAAAATTCTCCTAAATAATGATAAATGGAATGAATTTGAGTTATCTGAATGGTTTATTGGACCAATTATGTCGTTAGTTGATTTTTGCGGAGATGAAATTAAATTATTTGCATACAGAGAATTAACTGCAATTATTAATAACTATGAACTAATTGGAAAACCTGATGCAATGATTGCATCTGGAATTGATTTCCCTATTATTCCTTATTTTTGTTTCCACGAATATAAACGACAAACAGATCCAAATGGCGACCCTCGCACTCAATTACTCGGTGCTATGATTGTTGCACAAGCGTTAAATAATGACGAAAAACCTATTTACGGAGTTTATATTATCGGTTACTCTTGGACTTTTGTAGTTTTAAAAGATAATAAATGGTGTGAATCAAATTCTTATTCGGCAAAAGACAACGATATTTTTGATATTTATAAAATGCTACTCGCCTTGAAAGAAATTATTTTTAATCAATAATTATTGATGAACTCGTCAACAAACTCATTACTAAATCTTTGGTACGCAGAAAAAGAAAACTATCAAACCCAAGATATTGGTTCGGGAATGCAGAAATTTGTGAAAAAAGTGTTTTTAAGTCCCGAAATTTTTGACTTGAAAGAGGGAAAACTTAGCACAAAAGACGAAAATCGTGAAAACGAATTTTTGGAAGAAGCTCGTAAACATGGACGGCGTGCAGATATTATTGTGTTCATTAACAATGAAATAATTATTCCCGTAGAAATAGAACGACTCGGAAATATTGAGAAAGGAGTAACACAACTATTTTCAATATCAGACCGATTGGAACAAAAAATACGGTGGTTATTAATATGCAACTCCGTAGGAGTTGGGAAGATGTTGGTTTTATCAACGTTAGATATATTCATTTTGAAAATTAGTCAATTGTATTAGTTTTTTACGGAGGTTATAGAAAAAATAATTGTATCTTGGAGCAGATTGATGGCTCGTATTTTCATAAACATGCTGTCCTCTGTTTTGTATCCACTGCAATTATCCAACTCGTACCATTGTTCTTGCACGCATATATGTCCCGAGTCGGCTTTTAAAAAATGGAAATCGGGACTTGTAATTATTTGAATATCAAAGTAGTCAGAGGTAAACAAGATAGGAGAAATAGGTTTACTAAATTTCGGGATAACCTCCGCCTGCGACTGGACATTTATTAGAAATGTTTTATATTTTATCTCCGATGTGTACGTTCCTTTGTAACAACCAAAATAATAGTATTCGTCGCATTCATATCCTTCCATGCCATCATCCACACAATTTTCACTTAGATGTGAACAGAGAAATTCGTTCTTAACAACGGAAGTATCATTTTCTGCGTTCGGATCTACTTGTGAGTCCGTTGTTCCATTACAATTGACAAATATTATTATAAAAAAATAAACGAAAATAAGATAACTAACTTTTTGCATACGAATAATTTATTAAGACAATTAGAAAATTTTTAAGAGTAATTATAAATTAGTGACAACGTGTTTTTCAGCATGATAAGACGACCTGACAAGCGGACTGCTTTCTACATGCGCGAATCCTTTTTCTAACGCAATATTTTTATACCGTTCAAAAGTTTCGGGCGAAATGTATTGACTGACCGGAATATTTTGTTGTGTCGGTTGCAAGTATTGTCCGATTGTAAAAATTTTGCAATTAACTTCTATTAGTGAGTCCATCGTTTGCAATATTTCGGTTTCAGTTTCTCCAAGTCCGAGCATTATTCCAGATTTAGAAATAATATTAGCATCGGAGATTGTTTTTATGACATTTAAGCTGGTGTCGTATTTAGCGCGAGTTCGTATAAATGGTGTTAGTCGTTTGACGGTCTCCAAGTTGTGCGAGATGACTTCTGGTCTTTGCGAAATAATTTTGTTTATTAATTCGGTATCTCCGTCAAAATCTGGAATTAAAGTTTCTATAGTAGTGGTAGGTGATAGTTTTTTTATATTTTCTACTACTGCTGCCCAGTGCGAAGCTCCTTTGTCATACAGGTCGTCTCTATCTACGGAGGTTAATACGCAATGTTTTAGATTTAAAGCTTTTACTGCTCGTGCTATTTTCAAAGGTTCATCTTGGTCTGGAGTATTTGGTTTTCCTGTTTCTACGGCGCAGAATTTGCAAGCACGCGTGCAGATGTTTCCTAATATCATTAACGTTGCTGTTCCTCTATCCCAGCACTCTCCCATGTTAGGACATTTTCCGCTGACGCAAATAGTATTTAGCTGCAAATTTTTTAATGTTTGTTGTACTATCGCAAAATTGTCGTTTTGTGGGAGTTTTATTTTCAGCCAATCGGGTTTACGTTGTATATTCATTGTATTATATGTTTTTGAATTTAAAATTTATTGAGATATTTATTTGCATATTCTTGGCGAAGTGAGTCTATTGTAACTAATTGATTGTCACGTTCAATACTCCAAAATGTCCAGCCGTTGTTATTAGATTTTCCCTGTATTTTTGCACTTACTTTATGAATAGAGCCGGCTTCGTTGTTACAAACAATTGAGGCATCTGACAATACTTGTGCTTTAAATTTTTTGTCTTTAGAGAACAAAAAATCGCCTATTAAAATAATATTTTTTTCAATCAAATTTCCAAAAGGGACTTTTGGAATAGGTTTTTCTATTTGATATTCTAATAAAGATTTTTCTATCGGAGTAATATTTTGGAGTCTTTCATTGCTGATAGATATATACGAGCTCTCTTTTTCTATGCCTATATAATTTCTCCCCAATTTTTTAGCTACTGATGCTGTTGTGCCTGTTCCAGAGAATGGGTCAAGAATCAAGTCTCCCGCGTTACTGCTTGCTAATATTATGCGAAATAAAAGTTCTTCCGGTTTTTGAGTAGAATGTGCTTTTTGTCCGTTGGTTTTTAGTCGTTCTTGTCCGTTGCAAATAGGTATGTACCAGTCACTTCGCATTTGCAGGTCGTCATTAAAACATTTCATTGCTTTATAATGAAACGTGAATTTAGAATTTTTATTTTTTGAAGCCCATATCAATGTTTCGTGTGCGTTATTGAATCGTGTTCCCATAAAATTAGGCATTGGATTAGTTTTTATCCAGATGATGTCATTAAGTATCCAAAAACCGAGATTTTGTAAGATGACTCCAAGTCTGAAAATATTATGATAACTTCCTATCAACCATATAGTTGCATCGTCTTTTAATATTCGTTTGCACTGACGTAGCCATTTTTCGGAGAAGTCATCGTATTTTTGCATACTTTCAAATTTGTCCCAATTATCAAAAACACCATTAACTTTTGTTTGATTAGGACGGTAAAGGTCATTTTTCAACTGCAAATTATAAGGCGGATCCGCAAATATTAAATCTATGCTGTTTGTCTCAATCTTTTCCATCTCTTCTATGCAGTCCCCATTTATTATGGTATTTACTTTTGCTGTCATCAATTTCTATAATTAGTGTTCATTTATAAGCTCCAAAAATATTAAAAAATATAATTTACTTTATTATTAATTTAAAACGAGTTAATAATTTTCAAGAAGTCTTCTGCTTTTAGCGAGGCGCCTCCGATAAGTCCGCCGTCTACGTCTTTGTTTGCAAACAGGTCTTTTGCATTTGCGGCGTTACAACTTCCGCCGTATAAAATAGAGCGGTTCTCTGCCATTTCATTACCGTATTTTTCTGCTATCAGCGAGCGTATGTAAGCATGTATTTCTTGTGCCTGCTCCTGTGTGGCATTGAGTCCGGTACCAATAGCCCAGACAGGTTCATAGGCGATGATAATATTGTTAAAATCTTCATAGCTAAGTTTAAAAATAACTTCATCTAATTGATTTTTAATTACTTGAAAATGTTTATTTTCGTTTCGTTCTGCTAATATTTCGCCGCAGCAAAAAATTGGTTTCATGCCGTTTTCTAAAACTAATTTTACTTTCTTAAATAAAATCTCGTTCGTTTCATTGTAATAAGCTCTTCTCTCTGAGTGTCCGATAATAACTGCACGACAACCTATTGCCTTCAACATTTGTGCAGATACTTCGCCGGTATATGCTCCCTTAGCTTCTGCTGCACAATTTTGTGCGGTCAAACATATTTTTTCTATGTCCACTGCTTGTGCAACGGCATATAATTGCGTAAACGGTGGCGCTATGGCAACTCCTATCTTTTCACAATCGCAAAGTTCGTTAGCGAGGTTGCTAACTATATTTTTGGCAAGCGAAACCCCACTTTCTATGTCAGTGTTCATCTTCCAGTTTCCTGCAACAATTTTTTTTCTCATACACTACAATATTTATATTAATTAATAATTTTTTCTAAGCCTTCTAATTCGGGATAGTCATTAAAGTGCCATTTTCCCATAACTGTTCCGTTTTTTATAAGCACAAGTCCGGGATTGGAACGTATTACTGTTTTCAAAGTGGTCTCATCTGTAGAGCAATATTCCATGTCGTAGCCGATTTTGGCATTCATATCAATCATCTTGGCGGAGGACGATGCTGTTAAAGTGTAAAATCTAAATGATTTTTGCTTAGCATAATCCCATATATATTTGATATTATCAAATCCTTCGGGTTCTGTACTATCCAGATTATAAGCAATTAACAAAAATACAGGTTTCGCATCAGTCAAAACTTCTTCAGTAATATCAAAGTCTTCGGTATTTGTTATGGAGAAATTGTATATAGCCGGGCGATATCCTTCTTTAATCAATTTCGTCTTTGTCTCTACCCACTCCCAAGTGGTGTCTTGTGGATATTCTTCCATAGAAAATTCTTTTATTTCTCCGGAGGCAACATTTTTATAAACTAACGAAACAGTAAACGAGTCTTGCGGCGCTCCTTCGGGAATTTTCATGTTCGCCGGGATATTATTTCCTACTTTGTATGGCATAAAATCTATAATCGGCAGATGATTATAATTATAATATTCAAATCCGAGTGCAAAGAGCATAACAATAGTCGCCGCTATGACTTGCATATTTTTCTTAAGCGGATTAACTATTTGTTTGTAAGTTATTAAATATGCAATAACGGGTATCAAAATAATAATATTTTTCCAGAACGTTTGCCAATTTGTAAGTTTGATGGCATCACCAAAGCATCCGCAATCTTGCACCGCATTTGTGATTGCAAGAAATAAAGTCAGCGGGGTAAAAAAAAGCATTAATAAAGCGGCGCCATACGCTGATACTCTCGGCAAGATATTGATTAACAGCATTATACCGAGAGTCAGCTCTGCGGCACACATCAATATAGCAAGCGGGAATGCGAGTGGCTCTAATGCAGGTAAATGAAAAGCGTCATTAAAATAATCAATAAATTTGTACGTAGAGCCAAGCGGGTCTACGGCTTTTACGAAACCGGAGTAAACAAATAATACTCCTACTAAAATTCTACTAATCAATGATATAGCTTTCATGAGGATATAAATTTTATTTAACATCTATTTTTATCAATGCAAAGACCGCATAATTAATCATGTCCATATAATTTGCTTCCACTCCTTCGGAAACAATTGTTTGTCCCTGATTGTCTTCTATTTGTTTGGTTCTAAAAATTTTCATTAAGATTAAATCTGTAAACGAGCTTACTCTCATGTTTCGCCACGCTTCGTCGTAGTCATGATTTTTTCGTTTCATGAGTTCTAAACAGATATTTGCATGTTTATCGTACAACTCGATGGCGTCTTCTATCTCAAATTCCGGCGTTTCCGATGCTCCGAGTTCGGATTGTATAAGCGCGATGATAGCATAATTGACTATTCCGATATACTCGGATTTAATATCTTCATCAATTTTCTGTACTTTTTTTATCTCAAAGCTTCGGATTCGTTTTGCCTTAATAAAAATCTGGTCGGTGAGTGAGCTGTTGCGTAAAATTCGCCAGGCTGCTCCGTAGTCTTTCAATTTTGTAATAAAAAGTTCTCGGCATCTGTTTATTACCGTTTCAAATTCTTTGTTTGTTTTGTCCATTTTTGTAATAAATTAATTTATATTTTTCAGGTCATCTGCTATTATTTTCGGTAAAAATAATGAGGCATCTGCTTTATACTTAATAACTTCGCGCACTACGGAGGAGCTGATAAAAGTATGTTGCGGTAAGGTTAGAAGAAATACAGTCTCTATTTTGTAGTGCATAGCTTTATTCATTTGTGCGATGGCGCGTTCGTATTCAAAATCTGCTGATGTCCTCAGTCCGCGAAGTATAAAATTGGCTTCCTTTTGTTTACAAAAATCTATTGTCAGTCCACTATATTCGGTCACCGAGATTTTCGGTTGATTTTCAAACATTTTTGATATCCACTTCTTGCGTTGGTCAATTGAAAAATATCCGCTTTTTTGAACATTATAACCTATAGCAATAATTATGTTATCAAACAAAGGCAAAGCACGTTCCACTATAGATTCATGTCCTATGGTGAAGGGGTCAAATGACCCGGGAAAAACAGCCGTTTTATTCATCGTGGTCTATATTTTTTAAAATGTTATAAAAATTTATTATGAGGTCTGGATTTCGTTCTAAAGCAGTGCCTACAACAATGACGTTAGCGCCACCTTCCATGACTGACCTAAATGAGAGACAATCTTTTATTCCGCCTCCTACTATCAGTGGAATAGAGATATTTTTCTTTAGTTGTAATATCATTTTATTACCTATACTTCTTTGAGCTCCGCTTCCGGCTTCTAAATAAATGGCATGTAAACCGAGCATCTCACCGGCTAAGGCAGTGGAGATGAGAATATCCGGCTTATCGGCTGGAATAGGTTTGGTATTAGAAATATATTCTACCGAAGTGGTAGTTCCACTTTCTACGAGAATATATCCGGTGGGAATAATTTTCAATCCGCTTTGTTTTAAATATTGCGCCGCGATGACATGATTGCCTATCAAAAAATCCGGATTGCGACCAGAAATTAAGGACAATAATAATATAGCGTCAGCATGCTCCGTAATTTGGTATATGCTGCCGGGAAAAAGGATAACCTTAGTAGAAGTCTGTTGTTTTAAAAACAGAACTGTATCTGCTATATTATTGCTAATCAAGCTTCCGCCGACAAAAAAATAATCTATCATATTTTTATTAGCATAATAAATTAATTTTTGCATATATTCGGAATCTTGAAAATCCGGATCCACCAGCACCGCTAATTTTTGTTCTTTTATATCAAACATGTTTTTTCATTTAATTAGAGTACCAAGTTATAATATTATTTTGTATTTCAAAAAAATTGATTACATATTTTTTATTGAAATTATTAATATTTATCTCGGCAGTTATTTTATTGTTCTTAAAATCAATATCTTGAACTATTATTTGTGAATTAAAAAAAATGTTTTTTTCACTATAACTTTTGTAAACACATTCTTTGACCGACCATAACAACGTATATAAATAGTCGGATTGCAAATCACGAAATTTATCTATTTCTTTGTCAGATAAAAATTTGTGAATAATATTTTTGGCTTTATCAGTAACTCTCTCGGCATCTATACTTACTTGATTATCAGTGGAAATTATGATTGCCGCAATATCTTTTGAGTGCGTTATACTTATATTGTGGTTAGATAATAAATAAGGTTTTCGCATCTCGTTGTATTGAATTGGCTGATAAGTATTTAAGACGTGTGTCAATAAAATTCGGACGGTGAGCCACTCTATTTTGCGGGGATTATTTTTTATCAGAAAATAATAGCTCTTTTCGGATTCCGTTAATAAGTGGAATATTTTTTTTTCTAAATCTGACAGTGAGATATATTGTTTTGATAGTTCAGACCAAAGCAATTTAGTTGTTGTATCTACCTGTAACACAGAGAACTCCATATTTAATTGTAAATTTATTAAAATTTGACCTTTTTTAACTTTGCCAAAGTTTTAATTACGAATTATTAAAATTTTGCACTTTTTCAACTTGCCAAAGTTGAAAACTTTGGCAAGTTTTAATTAATTACCACTTTCTTACTGTTATAGTTTTAGTTTCTTCGCCTATTGTTATTGTTGCGGTGTCGTCACAAGTTCCGTCTCCATAGTCTATTGACATAGTTTTTGTTTCGGTAATTATTTCAACTACTCCGCTTTTTATGTAACGGCAATTTGTTGCCACTACGAGAGGGGTTTTGATGGTAGAAGTAAATAATTTGTCGTTAATACTTTTTCCTGTCGTAGTTCCGGTTATTTGCCACACGTCATCTATTAATTGAAATGGTGTTGCATAACCTTCTGTCCATGTGCGAGTTCGTTCAAATGCACGTTCTATGGTTTTGCCTTCCGGAGTTGTAACTTTTCCGCCTACGAGAGTAACTTTTCTTACCGGTTGGTTGGATTCGTTTACGCCATTGTTAGTTACTGTATTAATTCCTTCTATTTTGTGGTCATTTACATAATAGTTTTCAAAGCTCAAGGTTCGTGTAGCTCCGACTTCGTGAAAAGCTTTAGATGTGACAACAATAATTTTTCCTTTTCGGACTACTCCATTAGCATCTGCGCATCCTGCCCCGAAATCTATTGTTACTGTTATAGGAAACTCAAAACCGCTGATTGTAAATGTCATACAAGCGACTGTATCTCCTTCGGCAGATTTAGATGAAGAACCTGCCCCAAAACGCTCGGCATAAACAAAAGCATCATCAAACAGCTTTTCCGATACGGCATCATCTTCCACAGTTTGTTCCATAGTTTCGGAAACTAATTCTTCATCTTTCTTACAAGCGTTAAAAACTACGATGCTTAATAAAAATATCATTACCAACATCACTAAAATATTCTTTTTCATGTTATCAAAAATTTAAAAGTTTGAAAATTTAAAACAATATAACGAAACAATTTTTATAATATTTTGTTAAATTTGAAAAGATAGAGCTTTTTATATCCATTGATTTGTCAATATGTCAATTTCTTGCATAGTTTCAATAGTATCTGCAAGTATTCGGATTAAATTTTCAATGTGTTCAAAATCATTATAAATACTTCTATCTTTACGGTCTTTTAAGTATTTTTCCAAAACTCGGTATCCTCCGATGTGAAAATTAAATACCTTTTCAGGAACATCATCAAAATATTGATTTTCATTAATATATATTTGATTTTCTGTATATTTTACTTTTTCTACAATATTATTTCCTTTCCCTTTAAATATTCCAATTTTTGCAAACTTTTGATTTAATTTTTCTGTTTTCAAAAGATGTTTATCAATCAAATCTAAACCAAGATTTGATAATTTTTCAAAAGTTGAAATATCTTCTGTAAAAGGAATTTTCGGGAAATCCGATTTTAAAAATTCTGCGTATTTTGTGCGATAGGTTTCGCTGTATAAAATAGCATAAATATAGCCAAAAATTTGCTCGGGTTTATAATGATTTTGGTAATTTACTATCAAATATTTAGAAAATTCGGTTGTGAAATTTGGTTGTTTGATATATCCGTTTTCAAGAATTTCTATATTTTCTGATTTTGTTTGCTCCTGTATTTTATTTAGTTGTATTTTTTCTGTTTCATAATTTTTTGTAAGGTGTTCAAAAATAGTTTGAGTTTCTTCAAAACCGAGACGATGTTCTTCAAATATTTCTATTTGACGATTATCAGGTTTTTGGATATTTTCAAAAACTGTTTTATGTTTTTCAAATTCAGTTAGCGCAATTTGAAATGCGTTTTTATTCTTATTAAAATCTTTTTCTTTTTTTGTTAAAATTTTTTCGAGTGGTTCATTTTTTTCAAAAAGTCTTTGTTTTTCAAATGAATAGAGTGGAAAAATATAATTAATGTCATAAGCACTTACCGTTTTGTGTGCCGCTATTTGTTTAGTAACAAATACCCCCCAATCATTTTTATTTTGCTTGGGGACAATAAGTGCAATATTTTCATTTTGCATATTGAACATCAAATTATGTCTTCCCCAATCCACCATATTTTTATGATAAAAAATAAATCTCGTATCAAATGGACGATAGAGAATTTTGGTATAATATTTTTCTAATTCATCTTTTTCTTTTTGTAAAATTTTTCTTGCATCAGATATTTTCCATCCTCGTGTTTCTTTTAAATTATATTTGATAACCAAATCTTTATCCCACAATTCTTGATTTACAAAGTCTAAAATTCTTTTTTTCAGTTCTTGTTTGTCAAAATCTATTACTAATTTATCTCTGGCAGTAACAATTCCGGAAACATTGAGATTAAAAATTTTGTTCATTCCCCAAGCATTTTCATATTGTTCTCTAAAATTTTCGTCTCTGTCTTTAAAAAAATAAAATGGTGCATTGGGTTTAATTTCCTTAAAATCAATAGTTTCCATTGTATTTTGAAGGCACAAATCATATTTTTGTGTTCTTTTACCCCAAAAATCTGTATAAAAAATCTTATTTTCAAGTCCTTTTTTCTTAATCATCAGCGATATACAAACTCCTTGTTCTATGTCAAATACATTTTCGTCTTTTTCGCCTTCAGGTGTTTTTTCTTTTTTCTTTGCATTTCCATGCAAATCAATAAAATAAAGTTGATTAAAACTATTCATCAAACTTTTTCGCATTCCTCGAAACGTAGGATTATCTAAAAATGAATGATTTGTAATAATTCCAATAATTCCCTGCTCCATTTTATCCATTTTGTCTTGCGCAAAACGAATAAACTTTACATAATCATCATTTAACCAATGTTTTCTTTCGTTAAAATAAACTCCGTCTATATATTTGTAATCGTCAATTAAATTACTTATCCAAGTTCCGTTGTTTTTTGAAACTCCCGAATATGGTGGATTTCCTGTAATTACTAAAATTGGTTTATCTTTTACTTCTTGTGCGTTTTTACTTTCTTGTGTCAATGCCGGAAGCAAAGGTATTTTAACTTGTTTGTCAATTGGTTCAAGCGTATTTGTTAAGAAAATTTGTAATCTCTCGTTTTTTTGAAATTCATAACCATTTTCTTTCAAAAATTGTGAAAGTTTTAAATGTGCAATCGTGTATGGTGCAATCAAATACTCAAAACCAAAAATATTTTTTAAAATATGTTCTCGTATCAATAAATCACGTTTTGTATTGCTCTCAAAAGGAACTGTTTCAAAGATTTGCTTAATAACCTCTATCAAAAAAGTTCCTGTTCCTGTTGCAAAATCAAGAACAGTAACAGAATTTCGGTCAGCTAAACCATCTGTTAATTTGAATATTTCGGTTAAAATATTGTTAATTGCACGAACAATGAAATTAACAATTTGTGGCGGTGTATAATAAACTCCTTTTGATTTTCGTAATTTGGAATCGTAGGCAGATAAAAATGTTTCGTAAAAATAAATGTAAGCATCGGTTTCAATATTTTCGCTATCTTTTATTTTTTTAGAGAAAGTCAAATTAGATTTTAATTCAAACAATTCAAGATTATTCATTATTGACAAAGTTTCGTCAATAATCCATTTAGTTTCTTTGTATTCCTCGTTTTTAAGTTCGTCTAAATATTTTACAAGTTCGTGAATAAGTTGAAATGTTGTAGGAATAAAATCTTTTACATTATTTAATGTAACATCTTTTGTATCTGCGTTTAGTTTTGCAAGGAACAAACCATAAACTAACATTTGAGCAAATGCATCCGAAAATTCAGAAACGGTAAGTTCGTTAAAAATATGTTGTTTGAAAATATCGTAAAGGTCATATAATACACCTTTCTCATTTTCGGTGTTTTGTCTATTTAATTCATCAGCAATATATTCTTTTAAATTTTTACTACGCACAGCAAGTGCAAGTGCTAATTCTTTTGGCGTAGAAATTCCTTTTGGTGTTTGTGAGAAGAATTTTAATAAAAGTTCTTTAACATTATCGGACTTTATTTTGTCAAGTTTGAATTTTTTATTATCTATATCTGACTGAAAACAAAGTATTTCTCTTTCAATTATTTCTCCCTTAATCCAAACAAACTCAACATAATTTGTGAGTAAAATATTTTGTGAAAGTTCTTTATATTTTTTTATTTGTTCAGATTTTAAAATTTTGTCTAAATTTTCCGTAATTTTCTTATTTTCAACATATCCGATTATAGAATTATTTGTATAAATTTTAAAATCGGGTGCACCATAATCGTCTTTACGTTTAGGTTCTTGTAAAACGATGATTTTATTGTTGTTTTTTTGATTTTCGGTTGCTGCCTGATTAAGCAAACTTTCTAATGCGGAACGCTTTGAATGTTCGGTCAATTCATCAATCGGAACAGATTGTAACTCCTTAATATATTGTTGAAAATCTATCATAAAATGTATTATTATTAACAATGCACAAAATTAAAAAATTTTTATCAACCCACAATTTTTATTCATTAAAAAATTCTTTATTAAAGTTGAACAGATAGACTTTTTCTCTTGCTCTTGTGATGGCTGTGTATAGCCATATAAGATATTCATTATTAATCATTTCTTCGGTAAGATAACCTTGGTCAATAAAGACGTGTTTCCATTGTCCTCCTTGCGCTTTATGACAGGTTACCGAATAAGCAAATTTCACTTGCAATGCGTTAAAGTGTGGATTTTCTTTTATCTTAGTATAAATAGTTCGCTTATTATTTAGCTCGGCATAATCTTGGGCTATTGCCTGATAGAGACGATTATTTTCTTCGGAGCTAAGTGCGGCGGTTCGTATATTTAGCGTATCTAAAATTATTTTAGCTTCTATTTCTAAGTTGTCATAGTCTAAAAATTTTAAGACAACATTGGCAAATTTAAGATTATATAAATATTCGTATTTAATAATTTTCACTACTTCGGCGATGTCTCCGTTTGCGATGAAGTCCACTTTTTCGTTTTCACGGATCCAGTAGTAATTGTTTTTCACTATCATAAGAATATCTCCGGTTGCTATTTCGTTTTCGCGCCAGAGGATGCTGTTGCGAATGCCTTGATTGAAACGATTGGCACGTTCGTTGGAGCGAGTGACTATTAAAGTTTGTTCTATTCCGAGCATGTCGTAGCTGCTGTTTATTTTTTCAATCAAATTTTCTCCGCTGAGGCGTTCTATGTCGTTAAAACCTTCTAATTCTAATTTAGGATAGTTTATTGGTTGATTATTTTCGCAAATAAGTTTTCGCAAATAAGTTGCGTTGTGAAGTATTCCGGAGTCTTCGGATTGTCTTAGTACTTCGGTAAGCTCTATTATGCCTACGTTTAGTCCGTATGCTTGCAGTTCGCGGAGGTCTAATGCGGGACTCAAATCTGTACCTACGGGTGGCAATTGCGCGGTGTCGCCGAGCAAAATCAATTTACATTTACTCTCTTTGGTAAAAATATATTTAACCAAATCATCTAATAATCTTCCGGATCCAAAAACGTTCAGGTCTGATGATTGATTAGATATCATGGATGCTTCGTCAATGATAAAAATAGTATCTTTATGTAAATTTTTATCTAATTGGAACTTCCCAAATCCCTCATTATTAGACTTCTGACGGTATATTTTTTTATGAATAGTATATGCAGTGCTTTGTGAGTACAACGTAAATACCTTAGCTGCTCTTCCGGTTGGCGCAAGTAAAATATGTTTTATACTTAGCTCTTTTAGTGTTTTTACTAATGCACTTATCAAGGTTGTTTTACCGGTGCCGGCATATCCTTTGACAATAAATGCGAGCTCTATTTTTTTAGAGAGAACAAAGTTAGTCATTCGTTGTATCAATTCGGATTGTCCTGTAGTGGGAGAATGTACAAAATTTTTAAGTAAAGTTTTAGTAAAAAAATCTGTGGTCATATAAATTTTTTATTTTTCACAAAAATATCTTTTTTTTGATTAATAAAAAATTTTAATATTTTAATATTTTTTTTATTTTTGCAAAATATATTAAAAATTTAAAAATAAGTAATAATGATAACAAAATTAGATGAAATTGTAGAAAAGGTAAAAAGCTTACCAAACAAAAGATTGATAGGTGCTTACACCGTAGATAGTCACTCTATAGAAGCAATATCTGAGGCGATAGATTTTGGCTTGATAGATGCTACATTAGTCGGCGATTCTCAAAAGATAGCAAAATCATGCGAGGAGTTGAAAATTGATGTCGCAAAGTTTGAAATAGTACATGAGGCAAATGATGCCGTTGCCACCGCAAAAGCTGTAGAAATGATAAACGCTGGCAAGGGAGATATTTTGATGAAGGGTTTAATAAGTACAGAGACTTATATGCGTGCTATTTTGAATAAAGAAAATGGATTACTTCCTCCGAAGGCAGTTTTAACTCACGTTTCGGTTATAGAAAATAAGAATTATCATAAATTGCTCATCGTAGGTGATGTTGCTATAATTCCTCTTCCGGATATCAATCAAAAAGTGGCTATCACTAATGCACTGATAAAGACAGCTAAGTCGCTTGGCATAGAAAAACCTAAGGTTGCTCTCATCGCTGCTGCAGAGCAGGTTTCAATGGGTATCACCTCAAGTGTCGAGGCGGCATTGATATCTAAGATGGCTGACCGGGGACAAATTAAAGGCGCTTTTGTAGAAGGACCACTAAGTATTGACCTCGCCATAGACCGCGAAAGTGCTGAAATAAAAGGCATGAAAAATGACGTTGTCGGCGATGCTGACTGTCTGGTATTCCCTAACATAGAAGCCGGAAATGTTTTTTACAAGACTAATACTAAGCTTGCAGGCGCGGAATTAGCTGCAATGGTATTTGGTGCTAAGGTGCCTTGTATTTTGTCGTCACGCGGAGATAGTGCAAAAACTAAATTATATTCTATAGCTTTAACCGCACTTATCAGTTAAAATATTTCTAACTTTTCCAAAGTCTCACGATTTTGGAAAAGTTTATTAAGAAAATTTGGCATCTTTCATTTATTAGTTTACACTTTGCGAAACTCTGCGTGAAAATATTTGATTATCAATTTCTCGCAGAGTTTCGCAAAGTTATTCGCAAAGTTTCGCAGAGAAAAAAGTGTCAACTACTTTTAAGCAATTATGAAACATGCCGAAATTTTTTATTCTCCTATCTTAATTTCATTTTTTTAAAAATATTCTTAAATTATTTTGTATTTATACTTGAAAATTACAAAAATAAATATATTTTTGTAACTTAATTGTATTTTTAATATATTAATATTTATGAAAAAAAAAATTTTACAGTTATTTGTCCTTGTTGTTGTGATATTTTTATACAATAGTTTGTCTGCACAACAAAAATTTCAAAGTAGCGGAGTCCCAGCTTGTGAAGATTATTTTATTTATAATCAGCCAGATGGCTCACAAATCGTGATGCGACTCTACGGGGATGCGGTGGTTAATTGGGGAGAAACCCGTGATGGTTATACTGTTTTACTAAATAAAGAGAATTATTTTTGTTATGCTCAAAAAAATGACTATGCCGAACTTGTCTCAACAAATATAGCAGCCAAAAATCAACAAGATAGAAATACAAAAGATTTGCAAATATTAACTAATACCGAAAAGAATTTGAGATACAGCGAAGAACAAATAATAGAAAAAATAGCTAAGCATGAATTTACAAGCACCAGAGGACGTTCTAAAAATGCAGCTTTTCCTACCACGGGTAATTTGAATTACATAATATTGCTTGTAAATTACAGCGATACCGAAACTACACATACGCAAGAGAACTTTAACAACTACATGAACGAGACTAATTATAATGGATACGGAAGCTTTAAAGATTTTTATTTACAGAGTTCGTATGGCGCATTGACAATAGAAACAACTGTTACCCCTTGGATACAACTTCCGAACACGCGTGAATATTACAGCGACAAGTATGGGGAACTATTAATGGAAGCACTTGTTCAAGCAGATGTATATTTAGATTTTTCTAAATTTGATAATGATTTGGACGGTTATATTGACGGTATAGGAATTATTCATCAAGGTCGTGGACAAGAAGCTTCCGGCGACCAATTAGATATATGGTCGCATAGTTGGAGTTTAGAACTCGCACTTGCTAATGCTGAAGAAGAACGTACTTTTGACGGCGTAATTGCTAATGCTTATACTATTCAGCCCGAACGTTTAGAATTACAATCTTATACTGGCATATCTACTATCGGGGTGATGTGTCATGAGTTTGGACATAATCTTGGCGCACCCGATTTTTATGATACCGACTATGAAGCGTGCGGCTCGCAACCCGGAAATGGTAAATGGGACCTCATGTCAAGCGGCTCATGGAATAACACTGGACAATCACCTGCTAATCACAACATAGGAATGCGTGATTTTTATGGCTGGATTGAAATACAAGAACTTATTGACCAACAATATGTTACAATGACCAATTCCTTTGAAAATAAAGTTGGCTATATAATTTATACCGATGCCACAAATGAATATTTCTTATTAGAAAATCGCCAGCCCGTAACTTTTGATGAATATTTGCCAGGACACGGCTTAATTATTTATCATATAGATCAAGATTATGTAGATATTCACTCATATACAAATGATATAAATACCTGCGAGCATCAAGGATTTTATATTAAATCTATAGATGGATATTTGAGTACAACAGCAGCTTTTCCTCATAACTCGGTTGCTATCAACGAGCATACTACTCCAAATTCTCTTGCATGGAATGGTTCGTTCAACGATAAAACACTTTCAAATATACAAGAAACTGATGGCGTCATAAGTTTTTATTTCAAAGGAGATGCCAGAGATGTGCAAAATTTCACTTCGATTCCGATTGGAGAAACTGAAATGCAAATCTCGTGGACTTCTAACACGACAAACAAAGTTTTATTAGCGTATTCAAAGAACGTTGCCGAACTTAAAATGCCAGAAAATGGCACAGAATACAAAGTTGGTGATTTTCTTCCCGATGGCGCAGAAGTTATTTATTTTGGAAATGATGTGACCAGCATCACGCATACTAATTTGAATAGTGAGACCCAATATTTTTATAAAGCCTGGACTCTTGACCAAGAATATTCGGCTGGAACATATACTGCCTCGACTACTCTTTGCGGGATAAAAGAAGTTCCGTATTTTCAGGACTTAGAATTATCTACCGACATTCCGAGTTGCTGGACTCAAGAATTTGTAAATGGCGAAAAGACTTGGAATATCATACAATCAAATCCTTACAGTGGAATTAATTGTATTAAATTTTATAATCAAAGCTCCACTGCTGCAACAACTAAATTAGTTATGCAAGGACTTAATTTTCAAGATAATAATAATGACTATGTTATCAGCTTTATGTTAAGACAACCAAAATTGTTTACCAAAAATGATATTCTAAGAGTATATTATAAAAATGCTTCTGATAATGAGTGGACTCTACTTCAAGAATATACTGCTTATATTACTTCGTGGACTCGCAAAATGATTCAGCTGGTAGATATGTCAGAAAATTATACTATCGCTTTTGAAGGCGAGGCAACAAATGGCGGCGGAGTTTTTTTAGATGATATAATAATAGAAACCGGAATAGATGTAAAAGATATAAAGAACATAGTAAAAGTTTATCCTAATCCGAGCCAAGGCATTATTTATGTAGAAGGTAATGATATTGAGAAATGCGAAATTATTGATGTCAATGGAAAAATCTTATTATCTGAAACCGAGAATAATACTTTGAATATCAATAGTTTTGCCGATGGTGTTTATTTTATTAAGATATATCAGGCAAATAATATTTTATTAGAAAAAATAATTTTAAATAAATAAATTAACTAAGGTGCGCGTTTTTAACGATATAGACAATATTAATATCAAACGTCCAGTAATAACGATAGGTGCGTTTGATGGTGTTCATAAAGGTCATAAAAAACTTTTGAATAAGTTGATAAGCGACTCGCAAGAATTAGGCGGAGAGTCTGTCGTTCTGACTTTTATGAGTCATCCGCGTCGGGTATTGAATCCGGAGTTTAATATTGCTTTATTGCAAAGCAATCAAGAGAAGTCAGAAATGCTTTCTTCCATAGGAATAGATAATTTGATTTTTCTTGATTTTAATAAAAATATCTCGCAAATGTCGGCGCGTCAGTTTATTGAAAATATTTTAGTGAAAAAACTCGGGATGTTTAAGCTATTAGTAGGATTTAATCATCTTTTTGGGAGTGACAAAATAGGCGATTTCCTCTTGATAAAACAATATGCTACCGAGTATGGTTTTTTATGTGAAAAGGTGGATGGGGAAAGAGGTGATAATGAGTTTATTAGTTCTTCCAAAATAAGAGAGATGATTAATGAGGGACACATAGAAACGGCTAATAAGTTATTAGATTATAAATATTCTATCTATGGAACGGTGGTGCATGGTAATAAAATAGGACGCCAAATAGATTTTCCCACGATTAATTTACAGATGACTACTCCTAAATTGTTGCCCAAGCAGGGTGTTTATGCTGTTGAGTTGTTATATAAACAGACTCTATATTTTGGAATGTTAAATATAGGCAGTCGTCCTACGATAGATTTGTCAGATGAAAAAATATATATAGAAGTACACTTGTTCAATTTTGAAGACGAGATATATGAAGAAACCGTAAAAATTTCTTTTATAAAACGTTTTAGAGAGGAAATTAAATTTGCCTCTTTAGATGCTCTACAACAACAATTATATAAAGATAAAGAAGTGATAATTAAATATTTGAAAGACAAAGCGCTTATAACTTTTGTCAATCAATAATATTATAAACAATAGAACTAACATTATAATTTTCTACAATGGAAAAAGAAGAATTATATAATCGGGTAATAGATTATTTTAAGAAAAATCGCCCGACAGCAGAAACCGAGTTAAATTACAAGTCTCCATATCAATTATTAGTCGCGGTAATACTCTCTGCGCAATGCACTGACGTGCGAGTTAATAAGATTACACCACGTTTCTTTCAACGTTATCCGGATGCAGAGACGCTTGCTTTTGCCGATAGTGACGAGGTCTATAGTTATATCAAGTCCTGTTCGTATCCAAATAATAAATCTAAGCATCTGATAGGAATGGCGAAGATGTTATTAACCGATTTTGAAAGTATCATTCCTAATGATTTGGAACGACTACAAAAATTACCCGGTGTAGGACGAAAAACAGCAAATGTTATTTTGTCAGTAGTTCACAACAAGCCCGCGCTTGCTGTAGATACGCATGTACACAGAGTTGCTAAACGAATAGGATTAACCGACAATGCTAAGACGCCGTTAGATACAGAAAAACAACTCGTTACGTATATACCACAAGAACTGATAAGTACGGCACATCACTGGCTAATTTTACATGGCAGATATGTTTGCCAATCCAGAAAACCTAAGTGTGACGAATGTGAAATTTCCGATATCTGCAATTTCTATAATAATAAAGAATAATTATGTGTCTAACTAATCTACATTCACATACAACATTTTCTGACGGCAAAAATACGCCGGAAGAGATGGTGCGAATGGCTATAGAAAAGAATATTAAAGTATTAGGATTCTCTGACCATTCTCCGGTACCATTCTATTCGTTCTGGAACATGAAGAACGAACTACTTAATGAATATATTCTGGAAATAAAAATGCTCAAAGAAAAATACAGAGATTATATACAAATTTATCTGGGAATGGAGATGGATTACATAGAAAAATATACTGACTTTAATGCACCTATACTTAAAAATATGGATTACAAAATTGGCTCTATTCATTATCTTAAAAAATATAGTGACGGCAAAATTTTTAATTATGATATTTCTAAAGCCGAATTTTGCTATGGACTCAAAAATATTTTTGATGATAATATACGAAATTTGGTCAAATATTATTTCTATCAAATATCCGAGATGATACTTAGCGAGAAACCTAATTTTGTGGGACATTTTGATTTGATTGCTAAGTTTAACAAATATAAATTTTTCTTCGACGACAGCGAACGCTGGTACATAAATACAGTGAACGAAGCATTAGATGTTGTTAAACAAACTGATACCATATTAGAAGTGAACACCAGAGGTTATTATAAACAGCTGACACTCAACTTCTATCCGAGTTATGAAATTTTAAAACGTTGTCGCAGAATGAAAATCCCGATAATAGTGAATGCCGACTCGCACTGCACTGAAGAACTGGACAAAAGCTTAAAATCGGCATACTCGCTGTTGCAAGAAATTGGTTATCAAGAACTGAGAGTTTTATACGACAATAAATGGCAAAATATCTGTTTTGACAGACATGGACTTAAATTATAATAATAATGAAAAAAAATAACGGTGTAATGATGCAGTATTTTCATTGGTACTCACCCGCCGATGGAAATCTTTGGAACACAGTCACTAAAGAAGTGAAAAATTTAGCTGAATTAGGTATTACAGCACTTTGGTTACCGCCAGCTTTTAAAGCTTCAGCAGGTAAAGACTCAGTAGGTTATGACATCTACGACCTGTACGACTTAGGCGAATTTAATCAAAAAGGATCAGTTAGAACTAAGTATGGAAATAAGGAAGAATATCTGACAGCTATAACGGAAGCTCACAAATACGACATAGACATTTATGCCGATATTATTTTCAATCATAAAGCCGGCGCAGACATGACTGAACGAGTACTGGCACAACGAGTAGACCGCGAAAATAGAAACATCACAGTTGGCGAAAGAAGAATTATTGAAGCATGGACTAAATTTGTCTTCCCTGGAAGAATAGAATTAGATGATAATTTGAAGGTCAAAAATTTTATTCACTCAGACTTTATATGGGATTATTTGCATTTTGACGCAGTAGACTGGGACCAAAAAAACAGCGAATCGGCTATTTTCAAATTCGTAGGACATGGCGAAACATGGGAGAAAATGATTACAAACGAAAAGGGAAATTATGATTATTTAATGTTTTCGGACATAGATTACGGAGTAAACGAAGTAAAAGACGAACTAAAAAGATGGGCTAAGTGGTTCTTAGAAACTACTAATGTTGACGGCTTCAGATTAGATGCGATAAAACATATTACAATAGAATATTTTAATGAATGGCTCGACTTTGTCAGAAGTAACTCCAATAAAGAATTATTTACCGTAGGAGAATACTGGGCGCCACATGATTATGAAGTTCTAATAAAATATTTGCAAGAAAGTAAATTTAGAATGAGCTTATTTGATGCAACACTTCAAAATAAATTTCACACAGCATCAAAAAATTATGAAAACTTTGATTTAAGTAAAATTTTCTCCCGAACAATAGTAGAAAAATATCCGGTAAATGCAGTAACATTGGTAGATAATCATGATACTCAACCGCTTCAAGCATTAGAAGCACCTGTAGAAGATTGGTTTAAACCTTTGGCGTACGCAATAATTTTGCTGCGTCAAGAAGGATATCCTTGTGTTTTTTATCCGGACATCTACGGAGCTAAATATACTGATAAAGGAAGAGATGGAAATTTATACGAGATAACATTAAATCCGGTCAAACAACTTCCGCAACTATTGATGGCGCGGCATAATTATGCTTACGGCGAACAAATAAATTATCTTGACCACAATAACACAATAGGTTGGACGCGGCTCGGTAATGAAGACTCTGCCACTGCTATGGCGGTACTTATTTCTAACGGCACCGAAGAAGGATATAAAGATATGTATGTAGGACAAAAATATAACGAGCAAACATTTATTGATATACTCGGAGGACGACAAGAAAAAATCTTAATAAATAAAGACGGAATAGGACGATTTTTCGTAAACAAACGAGGATTATCTGTCTGGATAAAAAATATGTAAACTATTAAAAGGCATGTTTCATTTATTTGGTTACACTTCTTTGCGAGACTCTGCGTGAAATATTTGATTATCAATTTCTCGCAGAGTTTCGCAAAGAAAAAAGTGTAAATTTTTAGTTTGCATAATATTGTTTATAAATCTATTTTTGTAAAGTCTTGAAATTGAAAGTTGTAAATTAATTGTGCTAAACCCCAATCTTCAAACGATTTTCTTTCTGAAATTATTTTTTGCCAAGTTTCGTAAAATTTTGTTTTTGAATCGTCAGATTCGGAAGGAAAATTGTTAATCAATAGTTTGAGTTCAGTTTCTTCGTAAAAAGATAAACAATTTTGAATTCGTCTGTCAGTAGTCTTTTTTTTTAATTTTTGTAATTCTTGAAAATCAATGTCTTCACCTTTGTCTTGTTTTTCCAAAAAATCTAAATATTTCAAATCTAAATTAAAAATTTTAATTGTTGTTAAAGCTCGTTCATATTTTTCAGTATCAGTTTCCAAATTATCTTTTGGCAAAATTATTAAAATTTTTCTATTCAGTACAATAGGATGCTGAACAAGTGCAACTTTAAAATAATCAGCAGGATTGTCTAACATTGGATTTAATAAAAGCGGCTTTTCTAAATCAATATCTCCACTTGGAGTATTTACTCTATCTTTTTCATTTTTAATAGGAAAGCTATCAAGTTTTTTAGTATTACAGTCTTTACAAATTAAATAATAATTTTTGTAATCATAAGCAAGCCACCAATATAATTTTTCTTTGTCTTTTTTATCCGAACCTTTTGGGCGATAATGTTCTACACAATCAGAGTCATTCAAATCTTTTGTACAAATAAAACAACGACTTTTTCTTATTTTATCTATTTTCAAATTTTCTAATACTGGCTTAAATTCCGACCATTTGCTCTCAAAATTTAGATTTTCATTATTAATTAAATGCTCTTGATTTATTTTAAAATAATGATTATTCCATTTATTATTGAATGATTCGCCTGCTTTTTCATAATTTATTTTTTCGTCTGGAAAATCTGTGAAAAATTTTACTATATTTTGCATAACAATTATTTAATTTTTTCGGTTAAACTTTTCCATAACTCTGATTTAAAATCAAGTTTATTTGTATTTTCAAGATTTCGTAAATTTATATTGTTTTCGTGTATAAATTCTATAAATTTATGATATTTATAATCAGGGATTTCAAGCTCATTCAGCATAGAATTTTTTAATTCTTCTTGTAATAATTTTAATTCGTTAATTTGAGTATCATTTTTTTGTTTTTTCGAAGATAAAAAATAAAATCTATCTATTTTTTTACGATAACTTTGACTAACAACATAATTAACTTCAAAATATTTAAGTAAAACCATAACTACATCCATTTGTTTGGTGCCGCCGTTGTAAGTTTTTATGCCGAGTTTTTTTGTGTCCTCGTCCATAAAAAATTGCAAAACTTCGTCTTCTTCTCTATCTAAAATTGATAGCGGATTGTGAGTAGTCATTACAAATTGCATTTTTGGTAAGACTTTGCGAAGTTTACTTAAATATTCTAATTGCCAAGTTGGATGCAAATGACGGTCAAACTCGTCAATTGCTAATATGCCAAAAGCTCGGTCAAAAATTGTGAGTTCATTAATTTCGGAATCGTATTTTTGCAAACGGTTTCGCATTGACATTATACGTATCAAAATATCGGTTAATAACAAAACTGCACTTCGGTAACCTTCGCTAAGATGTTGTAAAGTAAGCTTGTTATTATTTTGAAAAAAATGATACAAAGTTTTTTCTTTTTTAATTTGAATTTCTTTGGGTAATAAAAAGTTTAATTTTTCTAATAAAATTATTTTGATTTGCCTTATTTGTTCTCTGTTTTTTTCGTCTTGAAATTCAATTAATTCAAAAAGATTGAACATATATAAAGGGTCATAAAAACGGTCGTCTTTTTCTAAAAACAATGAAGCTGTGTTATGTAATTTTTCATTGCCTGCAATTATTTTATTAATCATTTCTGTGTAATTCATTTCGTTATAACGAGTAAAAATATTTACGCCATAAGTTAATAAAATTAAATTTGAGCCACAACTTCCTGTTTGAGTATTCTTACTTGTTGAATACAAATTACAATTTCTAAATAAATCTTTATTCCAAAATACTTTAAATTCCGAAGTTTTTTGACCTATACTAATAAATGGTTCAAAGTTTAATGGCTTAATATCTTGTGCATTATCTTGTAAAATTGCAAATGCTAATGCTTGAAGAATTGATGTTTTACCGAAACCATTGTTTCCCAAAATTATTGTTATTTTTTTTGATAATTTTAATTCAATTTCATCAATTACTTTAAAATTTTTGATTTGTATTTTTTCAATTTTTTCATTATTTAAAATTGTTTTCTCTTCATTAAAAAATTGTTTTATTGCTTCTTTACCTTGTTCAATAATTTCTATGGGGACATTTTCTATTGGGTTTCCTTCTAAAAAAATTCCATCTTTAAGTATATTATTTTTCCAAATAATATTCAAATTTATTTCTAAAATATCTTCTGACAAGATCTTTATTTGATTCGAATTTAACCAAATGTTTTCAAGCTTTTTAAACAAAAGAACAGGTTTAAGATCGGTTATTAAATTATTACTTAATGAAAGTTCTTTTAATTGATAAATTTTAGAAAGTATACTAAAATCAGAAATTTCGTTTTCATCTAATGCAAGAATTTCTAATTTAGATATTTCAGAAATAGATTCTAAATTTTTTATTTTAAAATTAGCTAATCTTAAAGCCTTCAAATTTGTTAATTGTTTTAAAAAATAACATAAACAATTTATGTCTATGTTTTCTAAATTAAGTCCATAATTTAAAATACATAAAGTTATAATTCTTTCTTGTTCATCTAACATACATCCAGTAAATTGTAATGGATTTCCTATTTTAGTAGTTTTAGCTAAAGATATATTTTTTCCTGAAGATTTACTTAAAAAGATTTCTAAATTATTAATTATTTCAATATCATTCATATTTCTAAAATTATTTGTGGTTTTGTTTGCATGTTGTTTATTTTATATATGTTTTAATTTTATTATGAAAAACAGGAACGCGGAACACGCGGATTTTACGGATGTTCGCGGATTTCTATCAGATTTGACAACTTTTAAAAAGTTGTCAAATCTCCAACTTTTTTATATGTATTTTGAAATAGGATTATCAAATAAATTAATATATTTGAAAATTTTTAACTCTTTTAAACTTGAAACATCGGTGATTTGATTATTCCATAAATTAAGATGTATAACATTTTTTAACTCTTTTAAACTTGAAATATCTATGATTTGATTACTTGATAACCAAAGTACTGTAATATTTTTTAACTCTTTCAAACTTGAAATATCGGCGATTTGATTAGTTTGTAAATAAAGATTTGTAATATCTTTTAATTCTTTTAAACTTGAAATATCGGCGATTTGATTTTCTTGTAAATCAAGCGTTGTAATATTTTTTAGCTCTTTTAAACTTGAAATATCAGTGATTTGGTTAAATGATAAATCAAGTTCCGTAATATTTTTTAGCTCTTTTAAACTTGAAATATCGGTGATTTGATTACTTGATAAATAAAGTTCAGTAATATTTTTCAACTCTTTTAAACTTGAAATATCGGTGATTTGATTATTTGATAAATTAAGCGTTGTAATATTTTTTAACTCTTTTAAACTTGAAATACAGAAGATTTGATTCCAACCTAAATTAAGTGTTGTAATATTTTCAAACTTTTTAAAACTTGAAATATCGGTGATTTGATTATTATATAAAACAAGCGTACTAATATTTTTTAAGTCTTTTAAACTTGAAATATCAGCGATTTGATTATTAAATAAATTAAGATATGTAATATTTTTTAACTCTCTTAAGAAAGAAAAATCTATTCCGGGATATTCATTTATTTGTAAACCAATAATATTTCCATCTATATCAATAGAATATTTTGTGGTTTTTCCCCATTCACTTTTTTTAATGTCTTCTAAATCAAGTTGTTCAAAAACAATATTATATTTGTTTTCTAATTCTGCTATTATTTGCGGTTTTGTTTGCATGTTGTTTATTTTATATATGTTTTATTTTATTATAAAAAATTGGAACGCGGATTTCTATCAGATTTGACAACTTTTAAAAAGTTGTCAAATCTCCAACTACTAAAAGCAAGACAAAGATAATAATTAAAATGATATTGCAACCAGATTTGACAACTTTTTTTTTAAGTTGTCAAATCTTAAGTTGTCAATTTTGTAAATAAGTGAAAAACAGTTATTTCTACGTCATTTCTTATATGTAACGATTGTCCGATTTTTATGTCGGTTGT
>DYQJ01000158.1 GCA_020719345.1 Draconibacterium orientale
TTTTTTCTACAAAGATGACGCAACTACGTTGCTAAATAAAATATCTACATAAAACAAGTAGTGTTTGACAAATCGTTACAAAGATTTCGCTGCTACGCACCTTTTGTTTTTTGTTATTTTTTTCTACAAAGATTACTCAACTACGTTGCTAAATAGTTACAATATTTTAAACAATTTAGTATAGATTTGACAACTTTTAAAAAGTTGTCAAATCTTTTTTCATCAAGTAAAAGCCAAATTATAAATTATAATTTACTATATGCTATATTGGAGTTTCAGGAAGAGGATATTAAAAAAGATTCTTTGCTTTTTTAATAATACCGGGGAGTAGAAATTCGCGGTAAAAGTTTGTGTCGCAAAACTTATGTCAATATTTTCTTTGGCAGCATATCCGATATTAAAACCTGCAAACCCGCCGTTCATCTTAGGATATATTATCGCCGAGCAGCCGATATTGAGAATAGGATTTATAGGAAAGCTTATTTGTGAAAAAATATTATACTCGGTGAAAGACAAATTTTTAACAGATACGGGTGCATCATATACTTGTAAGAAATTAAGATATTGTTGTTGTTCTTGTTGTTGATTATAAAGGAGTTCTATATTTATCATTACCGAATTATCAAACATGTAATCAGCTCCTATTGAGGCAACAAATATTCCTGTTGTATCTTTAAAATTTTTTATTGGATGCAGATAGCTTGCCTCTCCTCTGAATGTTATTTGATAAATATATCCCGACCATCCGGTAGCCAAAATCAAATCTTCGCTGGCGACGAGTCCGGTAATAAACTGAAAATCATATTTATATTTATTAAAATTAAATTTCGTAGCTGCGGTATATTTATTGTTTTTGTCTATTTTTGCGGCGAGTTCCATTGAAGATGACGAGGAGGGATAGTATTGAATACGAACGGCATCGCTTCCTTGTCGTTCCATATAATCAAAGTCAAAAAAAGAATACGTGTTGAAAATGTCATTAGGATTCCAGACAAAAGTTTGCGACCAGTTTATACGTTGTCTTCCTAATGCGATATTTAATTTTCCACGTTCGTATTCAAATATAGCTCTGTCTATTAAAGAATTAAGGTTCTTGAATGATTTTTGTGGAAAACTTTGCGAAACTCTGCGAGAAATTGATAATCAAAAGTTTCACGCAAGATTTAAAATCTAATTTCGTAAAAAATCATCTATTCCACAAAAATCATTCAAGAACCAGAATTAATAAGTACGGATTTTTTATTTAAAAGGTTGTAAGACAAATCTATATATCCATTGTCTTCGGATATGTTATCCGAAAAATTAGGGGAATATTTGACTGTTTCACCGGTGAAAATTCTATTTCTAACTTCTAATGTGAGAGTAATATTTTTGTTGGCATAATATTTCATATTCAATCTGTTATGTATTAAATTATCATTTAGCCAATTAGAAGACAAGCTGTCAAACATAACTGACTGCATATTGTTTACATAACCTTTGAGATAGAATTTTTGCGCTTTAATTTGCATTAAAGCGCAAAATATAATAACTCCGATTAATACGATTTTCTTAATCATTTTAATAATCCTTCCAGTTTATTAAGCGCATTTTGGATTCCGTCAACATTGCCTCCTCCTGCCATAGCTAATTGTTGTTGTCCTCCTCCTTTTCCGCCAATTTCGGTTTCAAGTTGTTTAATTAGCATGTTTGCAGGATATTTTTGTTTCAAGTCATCTGTTACTCCTACGATTAATTGGGATTTGTTATCTATTTTAGAAGCCAGCACGATGATTGTATTGTTAGCAATTTTTCTCAAATCCCAGACAAGATTTTTCAATGCTTCAAGTCCATCTACGTCAACAATTTCCGTTAAACAATTTATACCGTTGAGTGTTTTAAATTTTGTAGATAACTCTTTTCGTTTGAAACTTAAAATTTCTTCTTTAAGCTTAGATATTTTCTTCTCTAAGTTTTCTTTTTCTGTGAGCAAAGATTTTACTGCGTCTATGGGTGCGTTAGTTTTTAATTCATTTTTAATCAATTGAATTTCTTCAAATTGTTGAAAGAAAAGTTGTTCTGCGGCAAGTGAAGTAACTGCTTCTATTCTTCTTACTCCGGATGCTACAGCGCGTTCGGAAATAATTTTAAATAGTCCTATTTCGGAGGTTCTTTCTACATGTGTTCCTCCACATAGTTCTAAAGAGTCGTCAAAAGCAATTACTCTGACGTTTTCGCCATATTTTTCGCCGAATGTAGCGATAGCTCCCAATTCTTTTGCTTCTGCAATAGGTATTTCTCGTTTTTCTACTTTTTTCAGGTCGCTTTTTATAGCTTCATTAACTTTATCTTCTATAGTTTTGAGTTGTTGGTCATTTATTTCTTGAAAATGTGCAAAATCAAATCGGAATTTTTCGCTTGTTACCTGTGACCCTTTTTGTTCTACATGCGTGCCGAGAATTTTTCTAAGAACATTATGCAATAGATGTGTTGCCGAGTGATTTCTCATCGTTAATAGTCGTTGTTTTTTATCCACGACAGCGGTAAAAGTATTCTTAAGATTTATCGGTAACTCTTTTACTATGTGAATACTTACGCTGTGTTCTTTTTTTGTATCCGTTATGTTAATTTTCTCATCATTGTTTTGTATCTCACCTATGTCTCCTGCTTGTCCTCCGCTTTCGGCATAAAAAGGTGTTTTATTGAAGACTAAATGATAACAATATTCGTTTTTGCTCTCAACTTTTCTATATCTCGTAATAACAACTTCTTCGGTAATATTGTCGTATCCTGTGAATTCGTTAGTTTCTTCGGTTTCTTCGTTAATAAAAGTCCATTCGTCAGTTTTAGTGTCTTTAGCGTCTTCTCGTGAACGTTGTTTTTGTTTTTTCAATTCCGCATCGAACTCTTGGTATTCGTAAGTTAAATTGTGTTCTTTTAAAATCAAATCAGTTAGGTCATTAGGGAATCCAAAAGTGTCGTAGAGTTCAAATACAATTTCGCCGGAAATTTTTGGCTTATTATTTTCTAATGCTTTGGTCATCACTTTATCTAATCTACGTATTCCTTTGTCTAAAGTTTTGAGGAAGGAGTCTTCTTCTTCTTCTATGACTCTGCTAATTGTTAATTCTTGTTTGACGAGTTCGGGATATGCTTCTCCCATGACATTTATAAGCGTAGGTAATAGTTTGTAAATGAAAGGATTTTTTTGTAGTAAGAAAGTATAACCGTATCTAACTGCTCGTCTTAAAATTCTACGTATGACGTATCCTGCTTTTTCATTAGAAGGTAATCTGCCGTCTGCTATTGCGAATGCGACTGTTCGTAGGTGGTCTGCGATTACTCGCATTGCGATGTCGTTCTTATGGTTTTCTCCGTAATTATTATGTGTAATTTCAGCAATAGTTTTTATAATAGGTTGAAATATGTCGGTGTCGTAGTTAGATTTTTTATTTTGTACGACCATACAAAGTCTTTCAAATCCCATTCCTGTATCTACATGTTTAGCGGGTAGTAGTTCTAATGTATTATCTTTTTTTCTATTGAATTGAATAAAAACGAGATTCCATATTTCTATTACCAGCGGGTTACTTTTGTTTACTAACTCTCTTCCTGGTAGTTGTGCTATTTCGTTGTCTGTTCTGAGGTCAATGTGGATTTCTGAGCATGGTCCGCACGGTCCAGTATCTCCCATTTCCCAGAAGTTATCTTTTTTGTTACCGTATAGTATTCTGTCGTCTGGTAGATATTGTTTCCATAGTGTTTTAGCTTCGTTGTCCGGTTCTATATTTTCTTCGGCGCTTCCTTCAAATACTGTTGCGTAGATGCGGTTCTTATCAATATTTAAAATATCAATCAGATATTCCCATGCCCAGTTTATTGCGTCTTTCTTAAAATAATCACCAAAAGACCAGTTCCCGAGCATTTCAAACATTGTGTGATGATATGTGTCGTGTCCCACTTCTTCGAGGTCGTTATGTTTTCCGGATACTCTTAAACATTTTTGGGAGTCTGCTATTCGGGGATATTTTATTTCGGTATTTCCGAGGAAAATATCTTTGAACTGATTCATACCTGCGTTAGTGAACATTAAAGTAGGGTCGTCTTTAATAACCATTGGTGCCGATGGCACAATTTTATGTAGTTTAGATTCGAAAAAATCTAAAAAAGATTGTCTCAATAAATTACAATTCATATTTTACAATTTGTTTTACGTTATATAGAATTAGAAAATATTTTTTGATTTTTCTTGTTGTCAGTGATATTTATTTCAAATACTCCCGTTACGAAAGGGATATTTTTTAATTTAGGAATAATATCAGTCTTAGTTTCGTATATATTTTCGGAAACGATTTTAATAATAAAATCTATATTTTTAATTTCGTGGAAGAATATTCCGCCGTCTTTTTGATTCGCAACGAGTTTAAAATATTTATCACCGATGTATTCAAACAATTCCAAGTCTGTTCGATGACTTATTTTTAGGTTAATATTTAGTTCGTTGTTAATTGCCCAGACGAGTTTATGTATTTTTTCGTTAGCTGCAATAGCGAGTATCAGTACTTCTTCTGTTGTAGTAGCAACAATTTTTTGTTTTTTTTTAGTCGTCATGATAGCGTAAAATTGTTTTTTATATAGTCAAGTGCTTCTTTGGCTGCTTTTTGTTCGGCTTCTTTTTTAGATAGCGCCATTCCTTCACCAATGTTTTGTTCTTCTACTCTAATAACGGAGACAAAATATTTTGAACCTTCATATTCGGGTTCCGTATATGTGTTTACTTGTTTCTTATATTTTTGCGCCCATTCTACTAATAAGCTTTTATAATTGCTGTTACTGTCTATCAATTTATCTAGGTTCAGATGTTTATTGATAATAACCTCTTCCACAAACTTATAGGTTTTTTGAAAGCCGAGGTCAAGATATACTGCCCCGATAAATGCTTCAAGTGCGTCCCCGTAAATGTTCTTCTTGCTGATACTTTGGTCTGCACTAACCTTAATTAAGTGCTGTATTTCTAATTGCTTTGTAAGTTCGTACAAAGTGTTGCGGTTGACTATTTTGGAGCGTGTTTGTGTTAAAAAACCTTCGTCAGTGTCGGGGAATTTTCTAAATAACAAGTCACCGACAATAAGTCCGAGTACGGCATCTCCCAGATATTCTAATCTCTCGTTATTTATAATCTTTCCTTTGCTATTTACAATAGATGCGGATCTATGTATTAGTGCTTTTCTATAATACTCAACATTATTAGGGAAGAATCCGACTATGTTTTTTATACATAGGCAGAATGCTTTGTCCCTGCTGAATGTAAATTTTAAAAAAGAGAATATGTTTTCCAACACTTTGTTTTATAGCTTTTTAAAAATTAAAGATGCATTGTGTCCTCCAAATCCAAAAGTATTGCTAAGACTTGCTCTTATTACTCTTTCTTGAGCTTTATTAGATGTAAGATTAAGTTTAGCGTCTATTTCTGGGTCCAGATTGAATTGATTTATCGTCGGTGGCACTACTTGATGCACTATTGCGAGGATAGATGCCAGTGCTTCTATTGCACCAGCTCCCCCTAATAGGTGTCCTGTCATGGATTTTGTTGAGCTGATATTTAAGTTATAAACATTTTCTCCGAAGACTTTTTTTATGGCGATTAGTTCTGCCACGTCTCCCAGCGGAGTTGCTGTTCCGTGGACATTAATATAATCTATGTCTTCCGGTGTCATGTTAGCATCTTCTAATGTAAATTGCATAACTTTCATTGCTCCTCTTCCTTCGGGATGAGGTGCTGTTAGATGATGTGCATCTGCTGTTAGTCCTGCTCCTGCAACTTCACAGTATATTTTAGCACCTCTTCTGATAGCATGTTCGTATTCTTCTAATACTAATGCTCCTGCTCCTTCTCCCATTACAAATCCGTCTCGGTCTTTGTCAAAAGGTCTTGATGCTGTTTGCGGGTCGTCGTTTCGGGTAGAAAGCGCTTTGATGGCATTGAATCCGGCAAGTGATGCTTCTTCTACTGAACCTTCTGATCCGCCGGTAATAAAAATATTAGCTTTCCCGAGTCTTATGTAATTTAGTGCGTCTATGATGGCATTGGTAGAAGATGCGCATGCGGCTACGGTGACGAAGTTTGGTCCTCGCAGGTCGTATTTCATAGAGATGTGTCCTGCTGCGATATCCGATATTATTTTAGGGATGAAGAAAGGACTAAATTTAGGTATTTCTCCTCCTTTGATGTACTCTTTTATTTCTTGAGTCAAAGATGCTATTCCTCCGATTCCGGATCCCCAGATGACTCCGGCTTTATCTTTGTCAATTTTAGTCATATCTATTGCAGCATCTTTAAATGCTTGGTCTGCGGCGATTAGCGCAAACTGTGCGAATATATCTAATCTATTAGCTTCTTTTTTTGGGATGATGTCTGTATAATCTAGCACATTAAAATTTTTAACTTCACAGGCGAATTTCGTTTTAAAATTCGCGGGATTAAAACGGGTAATTGGTCCTGCGCCACTTACCCCATTTTTTAAACCTTCCCAATATTCAGAAACATTTTTCCCTATCGGAGTTATAGCTCCTAATCCGGTAACAACTACTCGTTTTAATTCCATAAAATAATTTTTTTAATTTACTTAGAGTTTTTTTCAATAAAATCAATTGCGTCACCTACGGTGCTTATCCTTTCTGCACTGGCATCAGGGATAGATATATTGAATTCTTTTTCGAACTCCATGATTAACTCTACGGTATCCAATGAATCTGCGCCTAAGTCATTTGTAAAGCTTGCTTCACGTACTACTTCGCTTTCTTTAACTCCTAATTTGTCTACAATTATTGACTTTACTCGTGTTAAGATGTCTGACATAACTTTAAATTTTTATTTAGTTAATAAATTTACAATATTGACTGCAAAGAAAATATTTTTAATCAAAAAAAAAAAATATTTTCAATTCAAATTAAAAAAAAAATGAATATATTTTTTTCTGCGTTCCAAATGTTACTCTTTTTCTATTTTTACGGCTATCAGCACGAACATTCCTTCACCTTGTTGGCTGTTAAAGTCGCATGCTCCTTTTATTGTTTTTATCTTGTTAATAATATTATTTAATCCGAGTCCGGCGCTGTTTTTCAACATGTTCTCTATGTCAAATCCGTCTCCGTCGTCTCGGTAATATAATATTATCTGGGTTTCGGTGTTGCTAAGCTCTATTTTTATATTTTGTGCGTTAGCATGTTTAATCGTGTTGTTTATCAGTTCTTTTACTACTTGATACAATATAGTTTCAGTGAAATCGCGTAGGTCAAAGTTATAATGTTTGAGGTTTGTCTCTATGTTTACGGATTTTGTTTTATTGATATAATTACAAAATTCGGATATCGCTGAGCATAGCCCGAAGTCGTGCAAAATAGTTGGTGTGATGTTGTTAGAAATTTCTTTGGACGTAGCAATTGCGAGTTCTACGAGTTCGTCAATGTTTTCTGCGAGTTCTAATATTTTATTGTTCTTATCTATTTTACTTTTCAAGAGGTCAGCATATAGCTTTATCGTAGATAAAATTGGACCGAGTCCGTCATGTAAGTCTGCGGCAAAACGTTTACGTTCTTTTTCTTCGGTTTCTATGACTGTGCTGATGATTTTTTTTTCAAGCGCTTTTCGTTCGGTAATATTTCTTGCGATGCTCATTATTGCTTTTTGTCCTTGGTAATCAATAATTTTGCTTTTCATTTCTATTTGGAAGAGTTGTCCGTTTTTAGCAATATGCTCGGTTTCATACGTATATGTATTGTTTTGCAATATCATATCTATATTGTTAGTTACGAGGTGTTTGTATTTTTCGGAGTTAATATCTTTAATACGTTTTTGCAGCAGTTCGTCTCTGGAGTATCCTAAGTTTTGACAGGCGGCGGAATTGACTTCGAGTAGATAACCTCGTAAATCTATGACATAAATTTCGTCACTGTTGTTATTGAATAATATTTGATATTTTTGTTCTTCCATTTTAGTCGGGTGTAATTTCTATTTAGTAGATAAATAATATTTTATTTTGTTATAAATTTCGGTGGAGATAATATTTTCTTCGTTTAGCTGCGAGATTTCCGTAAATTTGCCTTTTTTAGCTATTCGGTTTACGATATTTTTCACGTCTTCGTATTCAAGGTATGGATGTGCTAAAAGTTCTTTGAAAGTTGCTACATTTATATTTATTTTAATTAGATTGCTTGTTATTATAACAACTTGATTTTCAATTACTTTATATTCGGTTTCAGTTATTCCGCTTACTTCTAATAGTTGCGATTTATCATGGTATCCTCCCAGAGCTTTGCGGTAATTTATTATAGTATTGGCTAATTTATCCGTTATTTTCAAGTTATTTTTTAGTTCGTCTTTAGTAGCGGCGTTAATTTCTATGGATATTTTTTGTTCTTCAGTTGTTATATTTTGAATGTCGGCGTTATCTTTGTTTGTTTCAATGATTATATATGGTTCTAATTGTATATATTGTTCGTTTGTGATAGAATATATTTTAGATAAATCGGAAGCGGTATTAAATTTTCCACCTTTAAGTTTGTAATTATTTATAGTTTTTATCTGTTTTTGGGAGAGTCCTAATTTAGTCCATTGCTCGTCAGTTGCAGTATTTGGGTCAAATTGAAATAGTGTTATATTATTATCTCCATTATTTTCGGTTATTTCTTCTGGTAACAAAATATATGGTTCTAATATTTCATATTGTTTTTGTCGGACACCGTATATTTTTTGGAAGTCAGATTTGATTTTGAATTTTCCGCCTCGTTCTTTATAAGTGCTAATAGTTTTGATTTGTTTGTCTGTTAGTCCGAGATTTTTAAATTCTTGTTCGGTTGTTATGTTGGGATTAAAATTAAATAATTGTAAGCTGTCATATCGTTCTACAATATATTGGTCTAATCGGTTGAGGTATTCTTTGTCATCTTTTTCTTTAGGTTTCAAGCTGTTAAGAAATAGTTCTATGGAGTCTTTAAATTCTTGGTGGTTGTAAGTGTTAGGTTTTACAAATAGGTGCATCGTTTGATTGACAATGACTAACATTAATAATATGATAACGAGGACAACAATACCTTTTCGTTCTCGTTTGTTAAATGCGAAATATTCTTTTAAAAATTCTTTCATATATTTTCGTTTTTAAACCTTAGTATAAAATAATAAAGCTTTATGCCGCAATGTTTGGCATGTTTCATTTATTAGGTTACACTTCTTTGCGAAACTTTGCGTTTTTAC
>DYQJ01000159.1 GCA_020719345.1 Draconibacterium orientale
AACCTCCACACTATATAGTTGTTTGACAAATCGTTACAAAGATGACGCAACTACGCACCTTTGTTTTTTCGTTATTTTTTTCTACAAAGATGACGCAACTACGTTGCTAAATAAAATATCTACATAAAACAAGCAGGAAAATATTATTTCAAAAAATAGTCAAAATAAACGTACCAGTTTAAAACTTTGGCAAAGTTGAATAGATTAAATTTTTTACATACCTTCTGTTGTCATGATAAACATAGATTGCATTTCAAAGCTCTTATAATGTGGACGCAGACGGTCTGTATTATAAAATTTCTCTACATTGATGAGTTTCTTTGTACTTGTTACCACATCAATAGGAATATTATCATATCTTCCATTTTTTAGGACGACCAGTCTGCCATGTATGTTCTTTAGTATCAAGTCAAGCGCCAAATTTCCGTAAGCCATCGGGATAATAGAATCTATAGCGTCAGGGTCGCCGCCACGAACGAGATAACCTAATTTTTGATTAATAACATCTATAGATTTGCCGTTATTAAAATTACGGGATAAATCTTTTAATCCTTTGGTTACGAGGTCACCTATTCCTCCGAGTTTTGCGTGTCCGAACATGTCTTGTTCTTTGTCTTCAAATATCATATCTCCCCCTCTAAAAGTAGCACCCTCAGATACTAAAACCACCGAATACTTGCTCGGATTGGACATTCTGTCTTCTACCATCAGCTCGGTTAGTCGTTCTATATCAAATTTATATTCTGGTATCACGCATCTATTAGCGGCACCTGCCATTGTAGGCAGCATGGCAGTATAACCTGCGTAACGACCAAAAACCTCCATCACTAAAAATCTCTCATGCGAGCCGGCAGAGGTGCGAAGGATGTTTGTCATCGCTACTGTGCGAGTGAGACAAGTACTAAAACCGATGCAATAATCTGTACCAGGAACATCGTTGTCCATAGTTTTTGGGATTCCGATAACTTTGATGCCCTCTTGAAAAAGACGAACTGCATAGCTTAAAGTATCATCACCACCTATGGGAATTAAATAATCTATCCCTAAAAAACTTAAGTTTTTTAATACTTCCGGTGTCAAATCATTAACATCTTGATTGTAAGTAGATTTCAAATGATCAGGAACAGCTGATTTAGGGACATGTGAGGCGCGAGTACGTGAACTATGTAAAAAAGTTCCGCCGGTGCGACCTATTTTATTAACAATATTCTCTGTCAGCTCCATGTAACAATCCGAATTGTCTGCATTGACATCACGAACCATTTGTATCAGACCTGCCCAACCGCGACGAATACCGATAACCTCAAAACCTTCGCGCTTTGCGCGTATTGTCACCGCACGGATAGCCGGATTCAAGCCAGGAACATCGCCTCCGCCTGTTAAAATACCTATTCTTCCTCTTATTTTATTTACTTGTGCCATATCTTTTTTTTATTTTTTTTAATATTTTTTACAAATATATAAATTTTATTATAATTAAAATAAAAAATTTATTTTTGTAAAAATTTTTTTTTACGATGATAAAAAGTTATATTTTTATATTAGCAGCTATTTTTTATTTGCTTACCATCTCGTGCAACAATAACGACAACAGCACGACAGCCGATAATGATACAATTAACGTTGATTCAATAAATTGGGATTCTATGTTTGTGGAAATTTTTGTCATAGAAGAACTCAAAAGAATGAACAAAAAAGTAATCCCCGCAAAACTGAGACGTATTGTTAATGACAAAAATAATAAATATTTTTGTAATGTCATTGATAATTACACTGTTAATTATGAAATCCCTAATTATTTTTATGCCTTTGTGAAAATTTTTTGGGACGAAAAAAATATAAAATATTATTGCATTTCTTGTATGGAACGTGATACTTTGAAAAATATCACGCACAGCTACTTCTATTTTTTAAAATACGAAAAAGAGAAATGGAAAAACGTCACGCATCTGTTATTACCTAATTATACTATTGATATAATAAAAATACAAACTTCTTTTGACTTCGTCTATAAAAGAGTCTATCCAAAAGAAAACTTCTTCGCATACAAATGCAGCACTGACAGCTTAGGGGTTATCATCGACTCAGAGAACGAGATAATGAACTTTATTCTTACTAATAATTTCTCGCAACATCTCTACAAAGAAATAACATTTCTGGATATTCTCTGGGACGCCAGACAATTTAAAATAGCTAATATCAACAATCCTCTATCTGGAGGACTGCTTTCCGAAACTCAATTAGAAACACAAAAAAGATACACATCATTAGAACAAGCACTCAAAGACTCCTCACAAGTTTATATACTTGACATCTCCGGACAAAATATAACTGACATTCCACAAGAAATAAACAAATTAACTAATTTACAAATTTTTATTTTCAATGACAATAAAATAACAAAAATCCCCGAACAAATAGCTGAATTAAAAAATCTCCAAGTTCTGCAAGGTGACAACAATTTACTTACTTATTTGCCTTATGAAATAGGAGAATGTACGCAATTAGACGAAATAAGTCTGAGCTATAACAAAATTTATACTTTGCCTAACAGCTTCGCCGGACTTAAGAAACTGGCTAAAATAAATTTACAAGCTAACAGCTTTAAAGAATTTCCTATCCAGATAACTTTTTTAAAACGACTTGTTATATGCAACTTAGCAAGTAATTATATAACATTTATCCCGGCTGAAATATCTAATTGCAAACGAATTAACTATTTTAATTTATCTAATAACTTATTAGACGAGATACCCAAAGAAATAAGTTCACTCGCAAATCTTAAAGAAATTAACTTACTTGGAAATAATTTTAACCAGAAGAAAATATCGCATATCAAAACGTTATTACCATATACTAATATCATCTTTTAATATATGATTAATATCATAATAAAAAAAAATAAAAAATATTAGATTATATTTTTCAAATTATTAATTTTACAACCGAAAATTTAATTTTACAACGAAAATAAATATATAATATAAATTTTACAATATGGCAGATATTCAAGTATTAGTAAAAGAACTCGTAAACAAATATGGAACTAAGCGCGAAGCTTTAATACCTATATTACAAGGTGTTGTAGCAAGCGAACGATATTTGTCGAGTGAGGCGATGATAGAAATAGCAAAAGAATTAGATATTTCCGCCGCCGAAGTATATGGTACAGCAACTTTCTATTCGTTCCTTGAGACTGTACCGCGTGGAAAATACGTCATAAGAATTTGCAGAACAATAGTCTGTGAGATGAACGGGAAGAAAGATGTACTCAAAATATTAGAAGAAATATTGAAAATTAAAGTAGGAGAAACTACCATGGACAAAAAATTTTCGCTATTAGAAACTAATTGCATCGGTTGGTGCCACCAAGGACCCGCAATGTTAATTAATGACGAAGTGTACTCTCAATTGACCTCCGACAAAGTCAGAGAAATTATACAAGATTATATTAGAAACAAATAAAAAGGAGAAAAAATGGCTGAAAAAACATTAAAAAAGGTAGACATTATATTCGCAGAATATTTGGTTTCTCCTTACAAGATATTGGAAGAAACTATTAAGAGACCTAAAAACGAGATAATTCAAGAAATATTAGACTCCGGACTAAGAGGTAGAGGAGGAGCAGGATTTCCTACAGGATTAAAATGGAAGTTCGGGGCAAGTGCGAAGGCAGAACCTAAATACATCGTTTGCAATGCCGACGAAGGAGAACCCGGAACTTTTAAAGACCGCGAAATTTTAACTAAAGTCCCAAGAAAAGTATTCTTAGGAATGGGAATCTGTGCTTTTGTTACAGGAGCTACAAAAGGCATTTTATACCTTAGAGCAGAATACAATTATCTTATACCTTCTTTGAATAACGAACTGCAAATATTTCACGAAAAAGCTAAATTATTAGGCTTAGATTTTAATATTACTATATTCTCTGGAAGCGGAGCATACGTATGTGGAGAAGAAACAGCGCTCATCGAATCTATGGAAGGTAAAAGAGGAGAGCCACGTAACAAACCACCATTCCCGGTACAAAGCGGATACCTCGGTAAACCGACAATCGTTAATAATGTAGAAACGTTTGTCTCGGCAAGTATGGTATGTAGAATCGGGGCAGTTGAATACAAAAAATTAGGTACAGAAGACCAAAGCGGTTCAAAATTATTCTCTATATCCGGAGACACACATAAAGCAGGAGTATATGAACTTGAACTCGGTATGAAAGTATCCGAATTTGTAGAAGAATTTGGAGACGGAGATACTAAAGCCGTACAAATAGGAGGAGTAGCAGGAGTTTGCGTCCCGCGTAAAAACTTCGAAGCAACAATCATCGGACAAGGAAGCTCATCCGGAGGAAGCACAATGGTATTTAACAGCACTCGCTCAATGTACAACGTTCTACACAACTACTTAGAATTTTTCCAAGAAGAATCGTGCGGACAATGCACACCTTGTAGAGTTGGTTGTCAACAACTATTGAAAGGCATAGAAGCTATAAAAGCAGGAACTAAACCGGCTGAATATTTGAATCAACTGATGAAACTCACTGAAACAATGAAACTTACAGCTAAATGCGGGCTGGGACAATCAGTTGGAAACTCATTTAATTCTATCGTAACTAATTTTAGAGAAGAAATGATTTACTAATTAAAAAAAAAAGTATTTTTAAATGGAAAATTTGATAAATTTAACTATAGATGGTATTGACGTACAGGTGGAACGAGGAAAATCCATACTGGAAGCCGCAAAAATAGCAAATGTTAGAATCCCTACATTATGTCATCACGACGACCTATGTGTAGCTGGTAATTGTCGAGTCTGTGTAGTAGAAGTGATAGGTAGACCACGACTAGAAGCATCGTGTGCAGTACCGGCAGAAGACGGAATGAAAGTTTTAACATCAACGCCTAAAGTAAGAACCGCAAGAAAAGACATCGTATCATTACTCGTAGCAGAACATAACACACAATGTACTACATGCTACAGAAGTACGAATTGCGAATTGCAAAGTCTATCCGCTGAATACAATATTGATAATGACGACTATATTAGCGTACTAAAACCACAAAAACCAATAGACAAAAGCTCTTGGTCAGTAGAAAAAGACGACAGCAAATGTGTCAGATGTCAAAGATGCGTCAGAACTTGTGCTGAACTACAACACGTAAACGCACTAACCGCATCGGGAAAAGGTAATCACATGAAAATATCCACATTCCTCGAACTGCCTATGAATGACGTAGTTTGTACTAATTGCGGACAATGTATTACTCACTGTCCAACTGGTGCTTTAACTGAACGAAGATATTACAGCGACATCTGGGAAGCTATCGGAGACCCTACTAAACACGTTATTATTAACACAGCACCATCGGTCAGAGTAGGACTCGGTGAAATGCTCGGATTCCCTATCGGTACAAGAGTAACAGGGAAAATGGTCACTGCACTTAAAAAGATGGGTTTTGACTCCGTCCTCGACACTGACTTCACAGCAGACTTAACTATCATAGAAGAAGGAAGCGAATTCTTACAACGTTTAGAAGATGCATTAGTGCATAAAAAACAAGTTGCATTACCGATGCTTACTTCTTGCTCACCTGGTTGGGTAAAATTTATTGAACACATGTACCCTAATCACTTAGACCATCTATCTACTTGCAAATCACCACAACAAATGTTCGGCGCACTCGCTAAAACTTACTACGCAGAAAAAATGGGCATAAAACCGGAAAACATCGTCAGCGTAGCTGGTATGCCTTGCGCAGCTAAAAAATTCGAAGCTAATCGCCCGGAAATGAAAAGCAGCGGATACCAAGACGTAGACTGCGGACTTACTACTCGCGAATTAGGACACATGATTAAACAATCCGGACTCGATTTTACTAATCTCCAAGAAAGCCACTTCGACAGTCTAATGGGAGAATCAACCGGAGCAGCAGTTATTTTCGGAGCAACAGGAGGAGTAATGGAAGCAGCACTTCGTACAGTTTACGAATTAATTACAGGAAGACCAGTACCATTTGAAAATCTAAACATTGTACCCGTTCGCGGACTCGAAGGAATAAAAGAAGCATCCGTAAAACTTGAAAATTGTTTACCTAAATACAGCTTCCTCGAAGGAGTAGAAGCCAGATTTGCAGTAGCACACGGACTTAAGAACGCAAGAATTATTATGGACCAAATAGCAAAAGGTGAATCTCCATATCATTTTATTGAAGTAATGGCATGCCCAGGCGGTTGCATCGGAGGAGGAGGACAACCAATACCTACAAACAATGCAATACGCAGAAAACGTATAGAAGCAATATACGCAGAAGACGAAGGGTTAGCTAAACGAAAATCGCATGATAACGAAGAACTTAAGAAACTTTACCAAGACTTCTTAAAAGAACCTCTGGGACACAAATCGCATAAACTTCTGCATACTAAATACAGAAAAAGAAATAGATACTAAACTAAAAATTTTTTTTCATAAGTATTAAATTTGGAGGAAGACTTATATAGTCTTCCTTTTTTATTTATATGTAGTCAAAAACTTTGGGCTACCCATATAAAGTTGGACAAAATTTTGAACCATATAAGAATTATAAGGTCATATAAGTTGTACGAGTCAATCTTATATGACCTTATATTCCTTATATGGTGGATTTTTTTATCAAAGCTCCAAGCAAGTTGTCCAAGTTTACAATGATAGCCAAACTTTTGATTATCTATTTCTCGCAGAGTTTCGCAAAGTTTTTTTTCAAAAATCATCAAGAACCATTTTTTACTAATATTTTTTTTACTTTTGTAAAATTTTGTTTTACTTTTTAAAAAAGATAAATTATGTTATTAAAAGATAAAGTTAATGAATTGATTAAAAACGGAAAAATCTCCGAAACAATAAATTTATTGTTAAAATATGCTGATGATATTGATAAAGACGTGGTTAATACTATTTATTTGATTAGCGCACAGTTTTCAAGTAATGAAACTGATTATCAGAAAAATTTAATATCTTCCGAAGTTTACCGCCGAGAAAAAGCAAAAATTACTAATGCTATTATTCAATTAGTAAACGACTTTGAGCCGAAAACTTTAAAGACAGAAGTTATTGAAAAAGAAGCCGAAAAAGAACCAACTTCTCTTTTTTCGCAACCCAAATTACCCGAAAGTGACTCGATGGAAAGAAAATATAAACTGCCGAACATTCAAAAATTACTCGTTAATGCCTTAGACGACACTGAATTAAATCAATTATGTATGTTTTATTTTGAAGATGTTTATAATTCTTTTGCCGATGGACAATCTAAAACTCAAAAAATTATGAAACTATTAGATTATTGCAAAAGAAATATGAAATTTCAATATTTGCTCGACAATGTTTACGAACAAAACACATCACTATTTGAATTGTATAAACCATATTTTTAAAATAATTATATAAAATTATGACAAATATAGAAAATATTAACTGGGACTTTGTGCAGAGGTCGGTCTTGAATAAAAAATGTATCTTGTTCCTCGGACCTGGAATTACCGTTAATTACGGAAATAATGCACGCATGGAACAAAAATTTGAAGAATTGACAAACGATGCTTCTAACGACATTTTATCTTTTCATAAAAAAGACGGTTTTCTTATTTTTAAAAACGAAAACGCAAAACTCTTGAATCAAGATAAAATAGCAAGTTTTTTTAATGCCGATTATAAAAACCCGCTGTTAGAAAAAATTGCAGAAATACCTTTTCATCTTATTATCAATGTTACTCCCGACAAAACGATGTGTAAAATATTTGAGAATAAACAATTTACATACAAAACAGAATATTATAGTATGAAACGTTTGCGACAAATAGAGCAAGCACCGGATACTGAAACACCGCTGATTTACAATTTGTTTGGAAGTGTAGATGATGCCGAAACGCTTATTATTTCGCATTACGATTTGTTTCGTTATTTGAAATCAGTTTACGCTTTCAACAATTTGCCCGATATTATTAAATCAGCAACCAACAAAGAAAATACTAATAATATTATTTTTCTCGGATTTGAATTTGACCGCTGGTATTATCAATTGATAATCAATTTATTAAATCTTAATTTTGACCCTTGCATACGTTACGCATCTATTCAAAACGAACTTGATGACGAGATAAAAACGCTTTATGAATCTCATTTTGGAATTAATTTTGCCTCGCGCGACTTGAAAATGTTTGTGGATAAATTGCACTCTTGTTTTGCTGAAAATCAACTTCGTAAACCTCCGCAAACAGGCGAGAAACCGCGTAAATATTTGAAAACTAATATTATTAAATTTATTAATGCAGCATTTAATGCCACAGATTTAGATACTTTGTGCATGTGTTATTTTGATGAGGTTTATAATCAATTTACTTCGGAACAATCTAAACTAACACGTATAAATATACTCATGGATTACGTTGCTAAAAACAACTTATTCAACGACTTACTTGATAACGGCAAAGAACAAAACTCCGTACAATTTGAAAAATTTGCACCTTACTATGAATAAGTGTAACTATTTAGCATCTAATTAATATATTGAATATCAACATTTTTTCTCGCAGAGTTTCGCAAAGATTTGATAATCAATAAATTTAGGTACTAAATACTTACGAATAATTAATAGCAACTTTTTTAACAAAAATAAATAGAAAAAATAATGGAAAATAATAAATCATATTCCGATTTTTTGACTACTATAAGCGATGAAATTCGTAATGCACAATATAAAGCATTTAGAAGTATAAATTATGAAACGATAAATTTATATTGGTCTATAGGTAAACAAATTAGCGATAAACAAAAAGAACTCGGCTGGGGTAACTCGGTAATTTCTGAACTATCAAAAGATTTGCAAAAAGAATTTCAATCTAAATCTACGTTTTCGTTAGATAATTTACAACGAATGAGACAATTATATTTAGAATATTCTGATTTTACAATTTCGGGACAGCTTGTCCCGAAATTGATAAATATTTTGCAACCTATAATTCCAAAACTTCCAGAGGTTTTGGGACAGCCTGTCCCGAAACCTCTGCAAGATATTGATATTTATAACTTTAACTCCGAAAGGAGTTGCACACTAATAACCTCCTGTGAAACAGGTGGAAAATAAAACAACTCCGAAGGAGTTGCACACTAATAACCTCCTGTGAAACAGGTGGAAAATAAAACAACTCC
>DYQJ01000160.1 GCA_020719345.1 Draconibacterium orientale
TAGCGAAAATATACCTCATTATCAAGATTGACTAACATATTTTTTATTTTTATAAATTATTATTTTTACAAAGATAAAAAAAATATTGTTGGTTAGAAAAATAAAAAAAGATTCTTGAATAATTTTTGTGGAATTCTTTGCGAGAAATGGCAACTTTGCCAAAGTTGAAAACTTTGGCAAAGTTGAAAACTTTGGCAAAGTTTTAATTACGAAACAATTACATAAGAATTAAAATTATACACGTTTTGAGTATAATTTAATATTTTTCTCTTTTTTTACTAAAACTAATTTTTTTACAAAATAAATAAAAAAAAGTTTTAAAAATAAAAATCATTTGTTTATTTTGTGAAAAAGTAAATAAAAAAAAAATTATACACGATGAAATTCAAAAGACATTCTATTTTAGCTATTGTAGTATCTACAATATTAATAATAAGTATTATAACAAGTTTTTCGGTGCTTTTGTTTGATAAAGTAACAAGCTCTACCGAAGAAAATCAGTTCTTCCTCTTGGAATCTATATTAAAATCGCGCATTCACAGCTCCGAAGACAAAGTTTACCAGCTCGGAGAGATGTTTGCAGCTATGCCTAAAGTAAAAAAATACTTTGCCGAAGGCAATAGAGAAAAACTGTATAACGAACTGAAAGAAGTTTATAAAATACAAGACGAAAAATATGGTATTGCAGACGCACATTTTGCCGTTCCGCCTGCAACCTCATTCTTACGCATGCGCGACTTTGAAAAATTCGGAGATGATTTATCTTACAAACCGCAAGTATTAAGCGCCAACGCCGAGAAAGTTTCCAAAAAAGGTGAGGCACTCTCGCGTACAGGTCCCGTTTTTTATGCCGTCCTTCCAATATCGGATACTCTTGGGAATCACTTGGGTTGCGTGCAAGTGGACTTGGAATTTCCCGCTGTATTAGATAAACTAAAAGCTACTTACAATATAGAATTGTCGCTTTTTATAAATGAAAAAATGCTCACCGAAACCTCCACAAAAGTAGGCGGCGAAATAATTAATGCCGACAACAGAATGGGAGCATATATAAAATTTCATTCCACGAATTGGGATTTAATGAAAAATTTGTTAATAGAAGATGACTTTTCTGCTACAGACGGAATAGTTGACCCTTTTGTGAGAGAATATGCAAAAACAGACTACGGCATTTTTATGCACCCGCTAAAAGATTTTACGGTGACCTGTTAGGTTATGTAGTTATAGGAAGTGACTTTAGTGCCTCGCGCTCACAAGCCGGCAGAACTATTTTGTTATTTATTGTTATTTCTATTTTTGCAGTAGTTTTCTTAGTTGGTATTATTATTGTCGTTTTGAAAGGAGGACTCATAAAACCTTTAAATATGTTAGTCACTAATTTTAAAGAACTTGCCTCTGGAAATTATAATTTAGAAATGGAAGAAACCAACAAATATTATCAAGAAATACAAGAAATCGCCGAATCATATAGCAAGATAAAAGATAAATTGTCGGAGCAAGATAATTCAAAAAACAATTAATCATGAGAACAACACTGATAATAATTCTTTTTTTGTCAAGCATAATAAATATTTATGCACAAGACAGCATCATGGAAATTCCAACAGGAAAAGGGTTCCCCGTATCTATAAAAACGGGAGTCTCTTTTATTGACATAGAAAGCTTAGATGAAAATGCCGGAAAATTTACTGCTACCATAGATATTCGCTTGAAATGGACTGACTTACGATTACAGTTCCCAAAAAACGAAACTATCGCCGGATATAAAGATTATAAAAATGCCGATGCCGAACAAAAACTATCAGAAATATGGACACCCGACTATGACCTCGCAAATATTGACGGCGAACCTTGGGAAGAAAGATATGGTCTGCGAATCTATCACACCGGAGAAGTAGAACTATTGAGAAGGATGACCGCTGTTTTTGATGTCATCATAGATGTAGCACGATTTCCGTTTGATAAACAATATCTTAGCGTAGAAATAAAATCGCATAAAGAAGTAGTAGAACGACTTAGCTTTGACTTCTCGCAAGAAGAACTAAATTTTAGCAAAGCCCATAATAAGATAAAATTAATTAGCTGGACACCAAGTATTATACAAATAAAAAAAGAGAATGTTGTTACATGGCATGGTGAAAAAAACTCTCAAATAAAAGTGTCATTAGCAGTAGACCGAATACCCGGCAGTGTGTTTGGAACGATATTTCTCCCTCTCATCGCATCATTACTTATTCCGCTTTTTGCTGTATGGTTAAATAAATTTGAGAACGGAGAGTTTAAAGTTGAAGCCACTGAAATGACTAATCTAAACATCGGCGGATTGTTTGCAGTAGTAGCACTCAATTTTACTGTTGCCTCAACATATCTTAATCTCTCGGAGGTGGACAATTGTGTGATGCAACTTTTTACGCTTAACTATCTCGTCCTGGCAGTCAGTTTTGCCATCAATATTTTTATGTACCGTTTAAATGTTGTGGGAAATAAATTTGGAAACTATGTTCAAGCCGAATTTTTTAAATACTTAAATTGGGCTTTTCCTGTCATCGTATTTGTCGCCGGAATAGCAATTGTTTTAAATGCTTTATTTTAAATTGATTATGATAAAAATAGGTTTAACAGGAGGCATTGCTTGTGGAAAGACAATTGTTTCAAAAGTCTTTGAACAGTTAGGAATTGCAACATACAATGCCGACATGCGTGCAAAAATATTGATACAAGAAAACCAGACTGTTAAAGAACAGCTTATCAAGACTTTTGGAGAAACAATTTATAACGCCGATGGAACATTAGATAAAAAAAATTTTGGAAATATCATTTTTAATGATGCTACCGCATTAGAAAAATCAAATTCTATAGTGCATCCTGCGGTGCGAAAAGACTATGATTGCTGGTGCGAAGTTCACGACAACGACATTTATACTTTAAAAGAAACCGCGATATTGTTTGAAAGTGGGAATGATAAATTTATGGAGTTTGTTATTACAGTGGTAGCCCCGTTAGAAGAACGAATTGTACGAATAAAAAAACGAGATTTTTTAACGGATACACAAATTATGGCTCGTATAGAAAAACAAATGTCCGATGAATACCGAATCGCACATTCTGATTTTGTGATATATAATAGTTCTACGGATATGATTATTCCACAAATTATAGAAATAGATAAAATACTCCGAGCAAAGTCTAAATCTTTGTGATTTAGCTTTGTCAGGTATTTTTTTGTTTTGTTTTAGGAAATTACACAAGAACCAAATTTTTTTGTTCAATAAGTTTTCTAAGGTTAATAAGTGCATAACGCATTCTGCCAAGTGCAGTGTTGATACTAACGTTAGTAATTTCTGCTATTTCTTTAAAACTTAGGTCACCGTAGTGTCTGAGTAATACTACTTCGCGTTGTTCTTCTGGTAATTCTTCAATCAATTTTCTCACGTCACACTCGGTTTGAGTGCGTATCATTTGGTCTTCTACATTGTCTTCAGATAATTTCGGCGAGTTTAAGATATTGGAATCACCATCGCTTGAGGTCATTTGCATGTGCTTTTCCTTTCGGAAAAAATCTATTATTAAATTGTGGGCTATACGTACTACCCAAGATTGAAATATTCCTTTTTCTTGATACTTTCCCAACTCCAACGACTTCACCACCTTAATAAAAGTATCTTGGAATATATCTTCGGCTACTTCTTGATTCTTTACGATGAGCATGATATACGTATAAACTCTATTCTTATGGCGATTTATTAACACCTCGATAGCTGATTTGTCACCTGCAACAAAATTAGTCACTAATTCGTGATCCTTCAAATTACTTGATTTCATATTAAGTCCTCCCTATTTTTTGGTTTTGTACAAGTAAAGCTTCTATCGATAATGTCCCTCCTATAATTTTAAGTTTAACAATATATTTTTTCTAAAAATTTATTTATATGTGCTTTTGTAATTAATTATACGAAAAAAAAATTAAAAAGTTTCAAAATAATATACTTTTTTTTATTTTTTCTTTTTTTTATTTTTTTTACTTTTTTTTATTTTTATTTAATCTTTGCACATCTTTTATTTTCTTATACGAAAGAAAAAGAAAAAAGTTTCAAAAAAAATAAAAAAGTTTCAAAAAAAATAAAAAAAATCTTTTTTTTGTTAAATACTTTTATATTTTGTAAATTCGCACAATTAATTTATTTTTAATTTTTAATAACAAATGCTGAAATTATTAAACAATAATTATACCAAGTAATGTACAAAAAGTAAAATATTTAAGTAATGAGTAACAAAAATAAAATCACTGAAAACACGCACATAATCATCCGCGGCGCTAAAATACATAATCTAAAAAATATAGATATTGATATAAAGCGAGATCAGCTAATCGTAATAACCGGACTCTCCGGCTCAGGCAAATCTTCTCTCGCTTTTGATACCATATACGCCGAAGGACAGAGACGTTATGTAGAGAGCCTGTCTTCGTATGCACGTCAGTTTCTGGGACGTATCAAAAAACCCGAAGTTGAATACATTAAAGGATTGCCACCAGCTATAGCTATAGAACAAAAAGTAAACACTCGTAATCCGCGCTCCACAGTAGGAACTTCTACCGAGATATACGACTATTTGAAATTACTTTTCGCCCTAATAGGAATAACTATTTCTCCAATCTCAGGAAAAATAGTTAAAAAACATAGTATCAAAGATGTAAGCGATTATATTATTGCCCAGAATCAGGAAGCAAAAATCTTCATTATGAGCAAGTTATTAATTCCTGCAGGACGAACTGTCGCCGAACATTTAGAAGTGATGACCAAACAAGGTTACTCTAGAGTAGAAATAAAAACTAACACACAAGGCGAGATAGTCAAAATAGAAGATATAATAGATAAAATTAATGCTGTAGAAGGACAATACGAACTCTATTTGATGATAGACCGAATTAAGCCCGCCGCAACAGAAGAAAACTTAAACCGTATCGCCGATTCCGTACAAACAGCTTTTTATGAAGGAAGCGGTAGTTGTATTATAAAAGTCACAACCAACTCGCAAGATAATTATAATCTATTCTCTAACCGATTTGAAGAAGACGGTATTTTGTTTGAAGAACCGACAACAAATACGTTTAGCTTTAATTCGCCGGCAGGAGCATGCACGCATTGTGAAGGGTTTGGAAGTGTCATCGGTATTGATGAAGATTTAGTTGTTCCGAACAAAAATCTAAGTATATATGAAGAAGCAATCGCATGCTGGCACGGCGAAAAAATGCAGCTCTATAAAGACGAACTAATAGCTAATGCCGAAAAATGTAATTTCCCTATTCACAAACCTTATTCTAAACTCTCGGAACAAGAAAAAAAAATGCTATGGGAAGAAACCGAAGATTTTACCGGAATAAATAAATTCTTTGAATACATTGAAACTGAAACACATAAGATACAATATCGTATAATGTTATCTAAATATCGTGGAAAAACAGCATGTCCTGAGTGTAGAGGAACGCGGCTAAAAAAAACTGCCTCTTTTGTAAAAATAAATGGATACAGCATTCAAGACTTAGTCCTTATGCAGATAAAAAATTTGATTCCTACCATAAAGAACTTAGAACTAAATACTTATCAACGCGAAATATCTAAACGTATATTGATAGAGATTAGCAATAGATTAGAATATTTGTACAATGTGGGACTTGGTTATTTAACTTTAAACAGATTGTCTTCTACTCTCTCTGGAGGAGAGTCACAACGAATAAATTTGGCTACCTCATTAGGTAGTAACTTAGTTGGCTCGGCATATATTCTTGACGAACCAAGTATAGGATTACACTCGTGCGACGCCGAAAAATTAATTACTGTCCTAAAACAATTAAAAGCGCTTGGAAATACAGTCATCGTAGTAGAACATGACGAGGAAATGATACAAGTAGCAGACGAAATTATTGATGTCGGACCGCAAGCAGGAATAAATGGAGGACATATAGTTTTTCAAGGAAATCATGACCAATTATTAAAATCGGACAGCTTGACCTCACAATATTTGACAGGACGCATGCAAATAGAAACTCCTAAGAAAAGACGTAAACCATCGGCGGAGAGAGGATATTTAGAGATAATAGGCGCTAAAGAGAATAATTTAAAAAATATAAGTGTTAAATTTCCACTCGGAATGTTCATCGCAGTGACCGGAGTCAGCGGCTCCGGCAAGTCTTCGCTAATAAAAGATGTCCTACTGACAGCCCTCAGACGTGAGTTTGATATTTACGGCGATAAATTAGGACGTTTTGAATCCTTTAAATGTGATTTAAAAAAACTGAGCTCCGTAGAGTTTGTTGACCAAAATCCGATAGGCAAATCCTCGCGCTCAAATCCGGTTACTTACATCAAAGCGTATGATGACATACGTAAACTTTTTGGACTTCAACAAGCATCGGTCATCAACAATTTAACGGCATCACATTTCTCTTTTAATATAGTTGGAGGACGATGCGAAGAATGTCAGGGAGAAGGAGTGATTAATGTTGAGATGCAATTCATGGCAGACGTAACCCTGCTCTGCGAAAGCTGCAAAGGACGCCGATTTAAAGAAGAAATTTTAGACGTTAAATACAAAGATAAAAATATAGCAGACGTATTAGACATGAGTATAGAAGAGGCAATACCTTTCTTTGAGGGAAGCTCGCTGGTAGAAAAAAAAATTGTGAAAAAATTAAAAATATTAGATGACGTAGGAATGGGATATGTCTGCTTAGGACAAGCTTCTAATACTTTATCCGGCGGAGAAAGTCAGAGAATAAAACTCGCATCTTTTCTTACTAACGAAACTGCTGCATTACCTACATTATTTATTTTTGACGAACCAACAACAGGACTGCATTTTCATGACATAAAAAAATTACTACGCGCTTTTGAAGCTCTCATTGCACGAGGACACAGCTTAATAGTAATAGAGCATAACTTAGATGTTGTTAAATCTGCTGACTGGATAATAGATATGGGACCCGAAGGAGGCGAAAATGGTGGACATATATTGTTTGCCGGAACACCTGAAGATATTATTAAGTGCGAAAAATCAATTACCGGAAAATATTTGAAAACAACGCAAAAAATTATTTGACACTGATTAATCGTTAATAATTGAAAATCAACAAGTTATTATGAATTTACAAAAGTAGAAGAACGATTTATTAATGTTTTTTTTTATTAATATCAAAAAAATAAAAAAAAAATAAGAAAAAAGATATAGTAATAAATAAAAAATTTAACTTTGCAAAAAATAAAAAATTTTTACTTTATTATTAATTAACATTAAATTTTATTTGTTATGAAGAAAGTATTTGCAGTTATTTTAGTAGCATTTTTAATGGCAGGTGTTTATGCGTTTGGTCCTAAAGCAGTAGAAACAAATCAAGCTACCGAAGCAAAAGCTAAGAAAGTAGTATATTTTTGCACTACCGGTGACAAAGTATATCACAAAGTAGAAACTTGCACCGAATTGAAAGCTTGTACCAGCAAGAAGTCTAACACAAAAAAATATGCTAAGAAGAACGGCTACAAACAATGTGAAGTTTGTAAATAATCCGTATTTGTATAAACAACTAACGCGCGTTAGTTGTTTTTTTTATTTTATTAACTTTTTTTTTGTTTTTTTTTCGCTTTTTTTTTTGTTTATTAAAAATATTAGTTTATCTTTGCACAATATTTATTATAACAAGATAGTTATTACAATGTTTTATATAAAACAAAAGTTAACATTTTTTTAAACAAATTTTTATTAACATTTTTATTTTTATTTTTATGAAAAAAATAGGTTTTGTATTTATGTTCGTGGCTGTTGCCGTGATTAGTTTTTTATCAAGTTGTGCTCCTACAACTGACGTGTCTTTGGAAGTTACTTCTGATATGGACACCGTTGTTTTCGACCAAAATGCTGTAAAAGCAGGTAAAGACGTTACTTTCACTCTTACCGTTTCTACTACCGAATCTGCTGTTGCTGAATTCAAAGTTTCTCAACCAGCTTTGAAATTAGTTGACTCTGTATTAGATAATGCTGCTACTAAATTAGTTGTTTCTATACCTGAACCTGCTGACGAAACAGTTGTTGCTTATGAATTTACTTTCTACATAGCAAACGATGCTAAAACTCCTGCTACTCAAACAGTTACTAAAACCGTATATGCTAAATTAATTGCTAAGAAAGACGCAGTTGTTGAATATACCGCAGCTGTAATAAAGTATGATAACAGTTCAGCAGGATGGGCTAATTCTACTCCTTTCTTTGATTTGTCTAAAGATGCTGCACCGGTTGCTATGAAACCAGCAGATGCTACAAACGAAAAGATTGATATTGCAATAGTTGCTCAAACTTCTGTAGGTACTACTTTGGCATCACCAGATGCTTCTTATTTGGTACAAATGTATGTTACTTATGGTTCTGGAGCATACGATGTAGCAGGTAAAAAACATACTAAATTGCAAAAAGTTACTGTAACTGATTGGTCTACTGTTAATGTAGAATATTTTAAAACTTTAGTAGTTACAGAAAGTAATATAGGTGATATCGCTGCAAACGGAAAGGGTGTTACTAAGGTTGTAGCTGGTGACTATATAGCTTTTGAAACTTGGGATGGCGTAAAAGGTATTTTCAAAGTTACTGAAGCCGCAAATACTACAGGTGGTAAAGGTGCTGCAAACGTAAAAGCTGATGTAAAAGTATTTGTACCTGCACAATCAGCAAAATAATAAAATTTAAAGTATATAAAAGAAGTCCCTTTTTTTTAAAAGGGGCTTTTTTTTTGAGTAAATTAACCACTTCAAATTTATAAATCTAAACCTTCAAATTTATAAACCAAACCTTTCAAATAGTCGAAGACTTTTGAAATGGTTGAAACATTTGAATCCTATTATATTAACCACTTCAAAAGTCTTCGACTATTTGAAGGGTAAGATATAAATCTAAACCTTTCAATTTATAAATCTAAACCTTTCAATTTATAAACTAAACCTTTCAAATAGTCGAAGACTTTTGAAATGGTTGAAACATTTGAATCTTATTATATTAACCACTTCAAAAGTCTAAAGACTATTTGGCATCTTTCATAACCGCTTAAAAGTAGTTTACCCTTTTTTCTCTGCGAAACTCTGCGAGAAATTGATAATCAAATATTTCACGCAGAG
>DYQJ01000161.1 GCA_020719345.1 Draconibacterium orientale
CGCTAATCTCCAATTTATTTTCCTCGTATGGACTCATAATTTTTCAACATGGTTAGTAAATTATAAATTAAGAATTATAATTTGGTTTTTACTTGAATATCAAGTAGTTGTAAATTATAAATTCCGAAGTTATTTTTTTAATTTTACTTATATATTTAAAAGCTGCATATACAAATCTATTTTGATAAACATAATTACAAATCACAAAATAGAAAAATATATGCAACACCACCGCGAATATACAAAAAAGAATATAAAAAGAAAAAAAATAAGATATTTTTTTTATACTTTGTTAATTTCTTCTAATGTAATTCCCTGTTCTTCCGCTGTTTCTACAATAGGGATTACCGGGAAAATTTTAGCCATCAACGTTATAGTTAAAATCGTTCCAGAGAATGAGAGACCTGTTACTAAGAGTTCAAAACCATTAGGGATATAATTAGTCCATTCATCTGGCACACCTTGTATAGGTAAAAACGGATGCAACATCGTAGGCACTACAATTAAATATCTTTTAAAATAAGCACCTGCAACCACCAACATTGCAACTAAGAAAATCGGAAATGGACGACGAATTTTTCTAAATAACAAAAGCACAATAGGTATGATGAGTCCTAAAATTTGTACCGTCCAAAACATAACCGCGAAGTGTCCGGTAAAAAGAGTATCTAAATGAATTCCTTCGGCAGTTTTCATTTTGTATCCGGGAACTAAGTATTCATTTATATTAAAATATAAATATACTAACGAAACGAGTACGAGTAATTTTCCCATCATATCAAAATGTTTTTCCGTTAAATAGCTTTTTAAGTTATAAAATTTTCGGAAAATGTACATTGCAATAATTACTGCTGCCACTCCCGCCGGAAAAGCACCGCTGACAAAATAAGGACCAAAGATAGTAGAATCCCAACCTGGTCGCAAAGTAGCGGCAAAGAGCCATGATGTTACTGTATGTATTGCCATCGCTACCGGTATTACGGTAATTAATAAGATATGAACAGCTTTATGTAACAATCTGTATTGTTCAGGTGTCCCTATCCAACCGAGTGACAAGATATTGAATATTATTTTTTGCCATTTAGGTGCAGTAGTGAGTCTGTTTTTTAAGATAGCCATATCAGGTATCATCGGCAATATAAGTAGTAACATGCTAATAACGGTATAAGTTAAAACTACGGTCAAGTCCCAAACTATCGGCGACTGTGGTCTGCCATACAAAAAGATATTCTGTAGTCTGTCTGGACGTCCCATATCAAAAACTATCACCAATCCAGCCCATAAGATGAATCCGAAAGCAATCATTTCTGCTATTCGCGAGATTGGAGTTATCCATTTTATTTTTAAAAGTCCAAGTATAGCGCTCACTAACATACCGACCAAGCTTACTGCAACCCAAAAGACGAAGTTTGACAGATACAATCCCCATGAGACATAATCATTTAATGCCGTCACTCCGAGTCCATCACGAACTTGTATTGCATACGCTAAAACACCTACTGCAAAAATTGTTACCCAAGTTGTTAACCATACGTTTATCCCTTTGTGCTGACGAAGAGGAGCTGTGATGTCTGATATTATTTTATCTATTCCTCCATTAGTTTTGTTTTCTTGTATATTTTCTGTCATGATTTCTAATGTTTAAGATTATTTTTATTTATTTTCTTCTTCCCAATATGGAAACATTCTATCTTTTGGAGGCAAATAATAAACTGATGGCAGAGTTCCTAACTCGTCAAGATAAGTATAACCTGCATTATTTCGTATCAATTCACTAAAGATGACTGTCTCTTTTGTAGTGCCGTTAGTTACAGCATCTTCGTAGAAATCACCGAAATAGAAGACTCCATTAGGACATGCACTGACACAATAAGGCAACTCTCCTTTTCGCAATCTATCCGCACTAAACAAACATTTTGTGATAGTTCCCCGTTTTTGCGGGACATTTAATTCTATGTCATAAACCTTAGCGTCATCTTCTCCAATTGGTTGTCGCCAGTTAAAAGAACGCGCCGAGTATGGACAAGCCGCTATACAAAATCTACAACCTATGCATCTTTCATTGTCAATCAAAACTATTCCGTCTTGACGTTTATAAGTAGCATCTACCGGACAGACCTTCGTACAAGGCGGATTGTCGCAATGATAACATGGCTTAGGCATAAAATATGGTTGCGTCTCTTTGGAGTCCTGCATACGATAGGTATTGATATGATATTGTTCGGGTCGTAACTCGTGCGCACTTTGACAAGCTTCCACACATTTTCTCGCATTTCTACACTTAGATAAATCTATAACCATGACCCACTTTCTGCCTGCGATGCCTTCTCTTCCGCGCTCTTGCTGTGCATCTAACAACTGCTCTTCCTCTTCTTTGCTGAGCAGGGTTAATTGTGTGGAGTCTGCCTTAACTAATTTACCATCGGTGGTTAATAAAGTAGTATCTTGTCCTTTGGGAGTTTGCGCCTCACTTTGGGTAATATTAGATAAAATGCCGGCTCCGGATAAAATACCTACTCCAAAACCGAGTCCTATTTTTAAAAAATCACGACGACTCGTCTTGTTTTTTGTTTCCTCATTATTTTGGCTCATATTATGCAATTTTTTATTATTTTTTAACTACAAATATAACATTATTTAAGAAAAAAAGAGTCTATATATTATAAAATTTAATTAAATTTATTTTTACTTCTAATTTACAGTGTTTAATAATTAATATATAAAATTATGAAAAAGTTTAATTTATTAATAATAACCACCTTACTAACATTGAATGTTTTTTCGCAAATAGACAAATATAACTTCAAAATTACTAATGAAAATTTTGACAGTCTCAAAACGAGTCGGCACACCAAAAATAAAGCTAAGGCACATCCTTTTCCATCATTATTTTTAAAAGGTGATTATGCCGAGATCTCTGTGCATCCGGCAGGTTCTTTTGGTGGAGATATATTCACACCTATACCGGACGGCTATCATGCGACATCTACTTTCTGGAGTAGTCCCGCTATCCGAGATTCTATATTAGGATTCAATTGCGACCATCAAAAAGATGGATACGAAGTAGGAACACCATCTTACATGGGAGACTTTTTTGTACCAGGAGCGCCACTCGAAGGTTGGGGAGTAGAATGGACAACAAGCGAGGGCGAGTCTAATTTTATTAACTTCGGTGCAATAGCTGATTATGCACCATCATTTTGGGAAATACCTGTAAACGAATTTTATTCTTACAGCAACAGCTACGAGCAAACAGTCGTAGGTGTATATACCGCTTCCAACAGCACCGGACAATTACAAATAACTCAAACTGTTAAGCTCAAACCCGGCGACTTATTTTTCACCATAGAAATAAATTTGAAAAACACTGGAAGTACTACTCTCACAAGTGTAGAATATCTTAGAAATGTAGACCCCGATAATGATGTAAGACCCTCAAATAGTTATGCTTACAATACAATAAATTATGTAACATTTCAACCCGGTACGGCATCTAATTTAGATACCGCAGTGGTAATTGCCAAAGGACCTATATACGGAGTTCCGCTTTCCTTAGGAACGGTACATCCGTATGCGAAAGTCACTGCCGAAGCGGTAATCAATAATGGCGAATTGATTTATTCGCCTGACCAAGTTCTGGACTCTCCGGTAGCACCTTCGGTTAATGCGCCGGTTAATTCCGATATTCAAATTGCGTTAGCTTACCGTTTTCCTGAATTACAGCCCGGACAATGTGTGAATTTTGCCTTTTTTTATAATATGTCAACGGCGCCAGCTCACAAATATATATTTCCAATAACTGCTGATTTTGAAACGATTGAAACAGAAACCGGTAATTTCACTTTAACGGATAAATCTTTTGGCATAGGAGCGTCTTCTATTTACAAATGGGAATGGGATTTTGAAAATGATGGAATTTATGACGCAACCGGACAAACGATAGATAAAGATTTTTCTAATATATGTGAGACCGAAGTAAAACTGCGAGTAGAAACTTGTGACGGCAAAATTGATTCTGTAATTCACAAAATTAAATATTCCAAACTGCAAATAAAACGAGTGAATATAAATAATCCGTTATGCTTTGGCGAAACGGGAATAATAGAAATAGATGCAATAGGTGGTAATGAAAATTATTTTTATAAACTTAATGACGGCGAATTTCAAGAGAATAATATTTTTGATTATCTGCCGCAAGGGGAATACAAAATAACCATCAAAGATAATTACTCTTGTTTTGCAGAGTTTCAAGATATTTTTACTATTAAAGCACCTGAAGAACTTAAAATTAATAATGTAGAAACAACAGTCAGCTGTTTTAATCTATCTAACGGTTCACTGACTTTTAGTGCAGAAGGCGGAAACCCTGATTATTTGTATAAAATTAATTCTCAAGAATATCAGCCGAATAACTTTTTTGAGAATTTGAATCCCGGAATACATCAAATATATATTTTAGATGCTAATAATTGTGAAGCAAATTTTGAATACGAGATACAACAAAGCAATCAAATCAATATTTTGGATATTAAAACTAAACCACTTTCCTGTTCATACACCGATGATGGAATAATTGGAATTAAGGCAGACGGCGGAGAAGGAGAACTTTCATACAGCTTAGATAATCAAACATTTACTAATCAATCTTTTTTTGAGAATCTGGAAGAAGGTAAATATAAATTATTTATAAAAGATGAACTTAATTGCTTGATAACAACAGATGTCAGTATAACAAAACCGGACACTATTTTAGCAGAAAATATAACTGTGACACAAAAAAAATGCCACGAAGACTTTGGAGAAATAGAAATACTCGCATCCGGAGGGACAGGAGATTTGTGGTTTAATATCAACGACAGCGAATTTACACAGACAAATATTTTTGAAAATTTACCAGCAGGAGAATACCAAATAAATATTAAAGACCAAAATAATTGTAATACTGCTCTATCTAAAATCGCTATAACAGAAATTCCGCAAATAGTTTTTCAAGGAATTAACGGAAATGCTACTTGCGTGCAACAATTAGAAGATACCGAAATAGAAATCCTCGCCTATGGAGGAACAGGAAACCTAAATTATGCTCTTGATAATCAAGAATATCAAAGCTCTAATATTTTTAATAACTTGAAAAACAATATTTACGAATTGTTTATTAAAGATGATAACAATTGTATTTTAAAAACAGATATAGATTTAAACTTTTATCTAAATCCCAAAGTAGAAATTATTAATAAAGATATAAATATATGTCAAAACTCTGAATTTCAAATTTTTGCAAATACAAATATTAATAATTCTAATATCTTAAAACAAGAATGGAGCGGAGATATTGATAAAATTGATAATCTAAATACATTGAATCCATTTTTTGACACTCAAGAAGTAGGTAATTATAAATTGAAAATTTATATAGAAGATATAAACAATTGTAAAACAGAAGACAGTATAAACATAACGATTCTACAAACCCCTGATTTAGAACTCGGAAAAGATACTACTATTTGTGCAACTACCGAATTTTTGTTAAATGCCGGCGAGCATCACGCATATCAGTGGAACGAGAATCCGCTACTAAACTCTCAATTTTTTAACGTCACCGAAACAGGAAAATATCTTGTAACGGTAACAACGGAAGATAATTGTAGTAATACAGACTCTATTAATATTGTTTTATCAAATATAATTTTAGATGAAGTAATTGTTAATCAAATACTTTGTGCCGAACAAAATGATGGACAAATCAAAATAGAATCCTCCTCATACGACAGTCAACTCTGGTTTAGTATAAACAATAGCGAATTTTATACCAACAATATTTTTTCTAATCTCGCACCAGCTGATTACATGATAACAATAAAAGATAAAAATAACTGCTATTTAGATGTAGAAAAAATAACAATAACTGATGCTCCGAAAATACTATTAGAAAACATTTCTGGAGACAAAGTTTGTCTAAATGATTTTTCCGAAAGTGAGTTAAAAATAAGTTCTTCCGGAGGAACAGGTGAACTAAATTTTTCATTAGATAATATTAATTTTCAAGAAGATACAATTTTTTATGAACTTCAAAATATTGAATATACATTATATATCAAAGACCAGAACAGCTGCATGAGAGAATTTAATTTCAAACCCGAATTTTATATTAACCCGCAAGTTTTGATAGCCGAAGATAGTAGTGTAGTTTGTCAAAATACTGAATTACAAATTATTACATATCTATATTTTCAAAATTCCAATATATCAGAATTTCAATGGATTGGAAATACGGAAAAACTTGACATGTTAAATGTCTTTTCTCCATTTTTTGACACACAACAAGCAGGCGAATATTTTTTGAAAATAAATGTTATAGACCAAAATAATTGTTATGACTCGGACAGCATTTATATTATCGTCAATCAAAATCCTGTAGTAGATTTGGGAAAAGATACTACTATTTGTGCAACTACCGAATTTTTGTTAAATGCCGGCGAGCATCACGCATATCAGTGGAACGAGAATCCGCTACTAAACTCTCAATTTTTTAACGTCACCGAAACAGGAAAATATCTTGTAACGGTAACAACGGAAGATAATTGTAGTAATACAGACTCTATTAATATTGTTTTATCAAATATAATTTTAGATGAAGTAATTGTTAATCAAATACTTTGTGCCGAACAAAATGATGGACAAATCAAAATAGAATCCTCCTCATACGACAGTCAACTCTGGTTTAGTATAAACAATAGCGAATTTTATACCAACAATATTTTTTCTAATCTCGCACCAGCTGATTACATGATAACAATAAAAGATAAAAATAACTGCTATTTAGATGTAGAAAAAATAACAATAACTGATGCTCCGAAAATACTATTAGAAAACATTTCTGGAGACAAAGTTTGTCTAAATGATTTTTCCGAAAGTGAGTTAAAAATAAGTTCTTCCGGAGGAACAGGTGAACTAAATTTTTCATTAGATAATATTAATTTTCAAGAAGATACAATTTTTTATGAACTTCAAAATATTGAATATACATTATATATCAAAGACCAGAACAGCTGCATGAGAGAATTTAATTTCAAACCCGAATTTTATATTAACCCGCAAGTTTTGATAGCCGAAGATAGTAGTGTAGTTTGTCAAAATACTGAATTACAAATTATTACATATCTATATTTTCAAAATTCCAATATATCAGAATTTCAATGGATTGGAAATACGGAAAAACTTGACATGTTAAATGTCTTTTCTCCATTTTTTGACACACAACAAGCAGGCGAATATTTTTTGAAAATAAATGTTATAGACCAAAATAATTGTTATGACTCGGACAGCATTTATATCTTGATAAATGAAAAACCGCTTTTTTCACTTGGCGAGGACATTATCAGTTGCGACAAAAAAGAAATAATCTTGGATGCAGGAAATTTTCATAGCTACTCTTGGAATCAAGATGAGCATTCAAATCAGCAGTTTTTTACGGCTACCGAAAGTGGAAAATATTTTGTAAATGTCATAGACACAAACAATTGTGAAAACTCGGATACCATAAACATCATTATTTCTTCTCCTCCTCAGGCAGAGGCAATTGTTTCAGATATAAAATGTTTCGGGGACAAAAATGGGGAAATTATACTTGGCATAAATCAACAAGACTGTAAAATTTTTATCAACAATAAAGCGACTGATTATTATATAAACGGCTTAGACAAAGGAATTTACAATATTAACATTATTAATCAATATAATTGTCAAACCGCTTATGTATATGAAATTCAAGAACCTTCACAATTAAATTTAGTCACCGAAGGGAAGACCAGCGTTTGTGATGCGGCGGCGGAGGGATATATCAATTATACTATTAGCGGCGGAGTCCCTGAGTATGATATTTTTTGGTACAGCAAAGGGAATAATAAAATAGAGGATTTAACTCGGCTTTTTGCAGATACTTATTTTTGTATTATCACCGATAAAAATGGTTGTCAGTTGCGCGATTCTGTGATAATAAAATCTCAAGAATGTATTTCTAATTTAGATATACCAAATATTTTTACCCCGAATGGCGATGGCGAAAACGATTTATTTAAAATGATTAATTATCAGGGAATCAATGTATTCAGTTGTAAAATATATAATCGTTGGGGAACTAAAATATATCAGTGGAGCAACATTGACGAGGGCTGGGATGGAAATTATAACGACAAACGACAAGCTCCGGCTGGAGTATATTTTTGCGAAATTTATGCCGAAGGGATAGATGGGAAAATATATAGTACTCGCAGTTTTTTACATCTTGTAAGATAAATTCATTTAGTGAATCTTATTATACTATAAACTGCAACTTGCCAAAGTTTTAAACTTTGGCAAAGTTTTAAAATATTGGTTTACTTTGCTTTGCGTCTCTGCGTCTTTGCGTGATAATTAATTTTTTGATAAAATTGCGGAATAGTAAAAAATATTTCGCAATTTATTGCAAGATAAATAAAAAGTTATAACTTTGCAGAACTGAAAAAATAATCAATATGTAACAATTTCAAAATCAACCACTTAACAATTCATAAATTATCGTTAATAATTAAACACTTATGTTAATTTGATTATTATCAAGTTAAACAATAATTTACCGTACTACCACTTAGCAATATATTTGAAAATGATATAAATTAAAATTTAGTATGAAAAAACTGTTGTTGTTATTAACAATTTTCTTCTTTTATACGAGTGTTTTTTCGCAGAGGCGAGCTATAGATATAACAAAAGAAAATAAATTAGATTTTGAATATTGTATAACAGATTATATTCCAGATAGTTCCACTAATTCGGATAGTTTATTAAAATTTCAAAAATATTCGGGTTCTTTTTTTAAATACGACATCAGTAGATTGCAAAAGATAATTTTAAGAAGTACTTTTATACTAAATGTGAACGATAGTTTACAGAAATATTATCTGATAGTGCCTCCTACCGAGTATGTTTGCAACTTTTATTTAAACGATTATTTGTTGTTGCAGCGTGGGGATAAAGATGAAGGATATAGCAATCGTATTCATTATAGTTCTGCCATTTATTTACCGCAACAATTTATTAGTTATTCTAATCATAATATTTTGATAGCGTAAAATAATGGTGACTAAACACGCTATTTATTTTATTTT